>NZ_JBHVEE010000030.1:0-83955 GCF_042802415.1 Streptomyces sp. NPDC057486
TGGGACTTGCTGGTCATGATCCGCCTCCTGCGGTGCCGTGCTGTGCGTACCCGGGCGACGCTAGGCGCCCGGACGGGGCAGGGGTTGCCCGCAAGTGCATGCGGTCATGCCTGCCCGCGCACTGTGTCCGTCCCATGTGCGAGGCGTTCGCTCTCGGTCGAGACCCCGTGCGCTGGCAGGCATGGACGGTTGCGCTGCCGCTCTAGCCTCGGCCGGGCGACCCACCCCCGGTGGGCCGGGGAACGAGGAGAGACGTGAGTACGAACGAGCAGGTGGATGTAGTGGTCGTCGGTCTGGGGCCGGGCGGCGAACACGTCGCGGGCACGCTGGCCGAGGCCGGACTCGACGTGGTGGGGGTCGAGGCGGAACTCGTCGGCGGCGAGTGTCCGTACTGGGCGTGCGTGCCCAGCAAGATGATGATCCGGGCCGGGAATCTGCTCGCCGAGGCGGGCCGGATCCCTGCTCTCGCCGGTGAGGTGGTCGTGACTCCGGACTGGGGCCGCGTCGCCGGACGTATTCGCAACGACGCGACCGACGACTGGAACGACCAGGTGGCGGTCGACCGGCTCGCGGCCAGGGGCGGTCGACTCGTCCGGGGAGCAGGTCGCCTCGCAGGGCCGCGCCGGGTGGCGGTCGGCGATCGCACCTTCGAAGCCGGGCGCGGTGTCGTGCTGGCCACCGGCACGAGGCCCCGGATCCCTCCGGTGCCGGGCCTCGAGGGAACGCCGTACTGGACCAACCGGGATGCCATGGCGGCCAAGGAGCTGCCGGAGTCGATGGTCGTGCTCGGAGGAGGCGCCATCGGCGTCGAACTCGCGCAGGTCTTCGCCCGCTTCACGTGTGTGGTCACGGTGATCGAGGGGCAGGAACGGCTGCTGTCGCAGGAGGAGCCGGAGGCGGGGGATCTGGCGGCGCAGGCTCTGCGGGCGGACGGGGTCACCGTCCTGACAGGCGCTCGGGTGCGGCAGGTCGGCCATGACGGCACGGCGTTCACCGTACGGCTGGAAGGGGGCGGGGAGCCGCTGCGTGCCGAGAGACTGCTGGTCGCCGCCGGGCGTCACGCCGACCTCGCTCCGCTGGCGGTCGACTCGGTGGGGCTCGACCCGACCGCAGGAGTCGTGCACACGGACGGGCAGATGCGGGCCGGGGACGGGCTGTGGGCGGTCGGTGACATCACCGGCCGGGGTGCCTTCACCCACGTGTCGATGTACCAGGCCGAGATCGCGGTTCGGGACATACTCCGCCGGCCCGGTCCCGACGCCGACTACCGGGCGCTGCCCCGTGTCACCTTCACCGACCCGGAGATCGGCGCCGTGGGGCTGACGGAGCGTCAGGCGAGGGAGCAGGGGCTGCGGGTGCGCACCAGCATGCTGCCCCTTTCCTCCTCCACGCGGGGGTGGATACACGGGCCGGGCAATGAGGGCTTCATCAAGCTCGTCGAGGACACCGACCGGGGCGTACTGGTCGGTGCGACGTCGGCGGGACCTGCGGGAGGAGAGGTGCTCTACGGGCTGAACGTGGCCGTCCACGCCGAAATACCCGTCGACCGCCTCCAGCACATGATTTACACGTATCCCACCTTCCACCGGACGGTGGAGGCCGCGCTCGGAGCCCTCCGCTGAACCGCCCACCGATCGCTCGCACCGACCCGGCACCCGGGCGATGGCGCACCATGCCGGGCCGCGACCCCGGCGAGCCGCACAGGTCCGCCACCCCGCTGGAACTCCTCTTCGACCTGTGCTTCGTCATCGCGGTGGCGCAGGCGTCCGGGAGTCTGCACGAGGCGCTGACCGACGGGGAGTACGCCACCGGTGTCCTGCGCTTCGCGCTGATCTTCTTCACCATCTGGTGGGCGTGGATGAACTTCACCTGGTTCGCATCCGCCTACGACCCGGACGACCTCCTGTACCGGCTGACCGTGCTGGTCCAGATCACCGGGTCGCTCGTGCTCGCCGCCGGTGTTCCCAGCGCGTTCGAGAAGGGCGATCTGCGCGTCATCACGGTCGGATACGTCGTGCTGCGCACGGCGCTGGCCGCCCTGTGGCTGCGTGCCGCGTGGTCCGATCCCGCTCGGCGGCCGACCACTCTGCGCTTCGCCGCCGGAGTGTCGCTGCCAGATCGGGTGGGTCGGGCTGCTCGGTCTCCCGGTCTCGGCGCGGCTGCCGGGCATGCTCGTGATGATCGTCGCCGAGGTCTGCGTCCCGGTGTGGGCGCAGTCCGCCGGGATGACCCCATGGCATCCGCGCCACATTGCCGAGCGCTACGAACTCTTCACCCTGATCGTCCTCGGGGAGTCCGTCGCGGCGGCCACCGTCGCCGTCCGGGGCGCCTTCGACCGGCACCAAGGCACCGGTTCGCTGTACGCGGTGGCGGCCGGTGGTCTGTTCATGGCCTACGCCATGTGGTGGCTGTACTTCGCCAGACCCGCGCACACCCTGCTCGCCACGACGCACCGGGCCCACCGCAGGAGATTCATCTGGGCCTACGGCCACTACCTGATCTTCGCTTCGGCGACCGCCGAGGGAGCCGGCCTGGCCGCGTACGCCGATCACGTCACAGGTCGCACGGATGCCTCGCCGTTGGCCGCCGGCGCGGCGGTCACCGTCCCCGCGGCCGTCTTCCTGATCACTGTCTGGGCGGTACACCTGCGGCCCCACCAAAGAACCGTGTCCGAGTGGATTCCGTATCCCGTCGCCGCGGTCGGCATCCTGCTGGCCGCTTGCTCCCCGGCCCCGGCCCTCGCCGCCGGCGCGCTGCTGGCGGCCCTGGTCGTGGTGGTCACGGTGCGGCGCCGGTGAAGAAGCCCGCAGCGGGATCTCACGCTGCGCCAGGACCGAAGGCCTCGAACGCCGCCGGACCAGGCCGCAGCCGTGAAGGGGCGCGGGGTCCGCACCCGGATCGTGGCGCGGGGCCCGCGCTCCCTTCCCCGGGGTCGTACGCCTCAGACCGAACGGGCCCGCTCGGCCGTTCGCCGCTGCTGCGTGCCGGCGGTCGCGCGCCACTGGGTCGGGGACACCCCGTAGGCCCGGCGGAAGGCACGGCTGAAGTGGGCCGGGTTGATGAAACCCCAGCGGGCGGCCACGGCCGAGATCGCCAGGTCGGCCGCGCCGGGACGGGCCAGTTCGGCCCTGCACGCATCGAGTCGCTGTTGGCGTACCCAGCCGCTGACCGTGGTGCCCTGCGCGTGGAAAAGCTTGTGCAGGTAGCGCAGGGAGATGCGGTGCTCGTCGGCGAGCATCCGGGGAGACAGCTCGGGCTCGCCGAGGCGGGACTCGGCCGAGGCCTTGATCCTGTCCAGCACCGTGACCGGCCCCGCCCCGGCCGCGGGCCGCCCGTCCGCGTCCACCAGGTCTTCGGCCAGTGTGGAGAGCAGACCCGTAACGGTGCGCGCGAGTCGCTCGCGTACCTGGGGCGAGGCGGAGCCGATCTCCTGCGCCAGCCCGGACAGCAGCGGCAGAATCAGTTCCGACGGTCGGTCGGCCGTGCCGCCGACGGCCCTCGCGGTGACCCGGCGCATCCCCGCCTCGTCCAGCCTCAGCATCGCGCGGGGAACCATCAGGACACAGGCCCGGTGCGGCTCCGGCAGGACAAGGGTGAACGGTCGGCTCGCGTCGTAGAAGGCCAGGACTCCCGGGTGCAGCTGCGCGGCGCGGCCGTCCTGGGACAGCAGCGCCGAACCCTCCAGCTGGACGCGGGCGAACATGTACGCGCGGCCGTCCCCCGCCGCGCCCTCCGGGGTCCGAAGGACCTTCACGGGGTCCGACTCCTCGGTGGCGACCTGAAGCGATCCCAGCCGGTCCGCCCTGAGGGACGCCTTCCAGGAC
This sequence comes from Streptomyces sp. NPDC057486, assembly GCF_042802415.1. Taxonomy (NCBI): domain Bacteria; kingdom Bacillati; phylum Actinomycetota; class Actinomycetes; order Kitasatosporales; family Streptomycetaceae; genus Streptomyces; species Streptomyces sp. NPDC057486. Next base: position 3,825 of record NZ_JBHVEE010000030.1, read on the forward strand.
CGCGGGTCTTCCCGGACGACCAGGTCCAGATCGACGTAGGTCCGCGAAAGGGCCCGCTTCCAGGCCGGGACCCTGTCCGCGGGCCCGACGGTCTCCGTGGACAGGTCCATCGGCGGCACACCGCCCGTCAGCGGCGTTCGGACCGGCATGTCACTCGCCCCCCTCGACGGAGCGTCGGCCCTGCTCGTGTCGCAGCCACTCGGTCGGCGACGTCCCGTATTGCCGGCGAAAGGCGCGTCCGAAATGGGACGTGCTGGTGAATCCCCAGCGGCGGGCGACGCTTCCCACGCCGACGCCCTGCGCGGCGGTGGCCGTCAGCTCCCGGCGGCACTCCTGCATGCGCAGCTCACGGATCCAACGGCTGACCGTCGTACCCTCCCCCTCGAACAGCCGGTGCAGATACCGCACCGAGATGTGATGGGCCCGCGCGACGGCCTCGGGGGTGAGGTCCGGTTCCGCCAGATGCCAGCGGATGAACCGGTGAATACGCAACAGCAGGACGCGGTCGGCGCCGGGCAGACTCGTCGGCTCCGCGCCGAGTTGCTGCGCCGCCGCCGCGGCCAGCAGGTCCACCGCGCTGCCGGCCAGTTGCTCGGCGGCGGACGGGGAGTACGACTCGGACGTGTCCGCCAGGCGCGACATGAACGGCGAGAGCAGGGCCGCCAGCCCGGTCTCCGGGCGCATGGACCTCGCCGTGATCCGTCCGAGGTCCGCCTCCGCCAGGCCCAGAAGGTTTCGCGGCACGCCGAAGATCTTCAACTGGAACCGTTGGGGAAACCGGATACGGAAGGGGCGAATGGTCTCGAAGAACGCGACATCGCCCGGTTGCAGCTCCGTGGCGCGGTCATCCTGCTCGACCTGGGCGACGCCCCTGGTGAGTACGGCGACGAACACCTCGTGGCCGTCGCCACCGGCGATGAAGCGCGGGGCCCGGTGGACCACTCCGGGATCGCACTCGATCGTGCTGATCTGAAGGTCGCCGAGGTGGTCCGTACGCATGGTGGCGTCGTATGTTCCCCCTTCCGCGGAGATGTCCATCCCCACGAGCTGCGCGAGGACGGCGTCTTGCCAGAAGTCCATACTCTCGCTGAGGGGCACGGTGCTCGTGCACAGCACCTGACGCGGGCGTCGCCGCGTCGCGGGGTCATGGACGTGGGCACCGTCTCCCGGGAGGGCACCGAAACTCGTTCGCATACAGGCCAGCGTGCCTTCGCCGGGTGTCGGACGCATCAGTCGGCCGACTGGTCCGGTCCCACCTGCCCCGTCCCGGCCGGGCACAGCGGGCGGCCGCCCTCATCTCAGGTGGCCGCGAAGGAAGAACCCTCCCAGAAGCACGGCCGCCCGCGTGGGCGGGCTGTCGCGCAACGCGGTCAGCGACACGAAGTCGTGGACCGTGCCCAGGAATCTGGCTGAGGTCACCTCGACTCCGGCACGACGTAGCCGGTCCGCGTACCGCTCTCCCTCGTCCCGTGTCACATCGGCCTCCGCCGTGATCACCAGCGCCGGCGGCAGCTCGGCGAGCTCCGCGACGCTCGCACGCACGGGGGACGCGGCCGGCTCGTCCCGCTGCCCGGGAGCGTCGGCGTACTGCCGCCAGTACGAGCGCAGCGCTTCCCGGGTGAGCAGATAGCCCGTGGCGAACTGCCGCTGGGAGGGGCTGTCGCAGCGGGAGTCGGTGAGGGGGTAGTACAGCAGTTGGGCGCGGACCCTCGGGCCGCCGCGCGACTTCGCCATCAGAGTGAGCGCCGTGGCCACGGTGGCGCCGGCGCAGTCCCCGGCGACGGCCAGCCGGTCGGCATCGAGCCCGAGTGCCCCGGCCTGCCGGACCACCCAGGTCATCAGCGCGTAGCACTCCTCGAGGGCCACGGGGTAGCGGGCCTCGGGAGTACGGCTGTACTCGGGGACGACAGCGGCCACGCCCGCGCCCCGCACGAGCTCGCTGACGAGCCGTGCGTGGGTCTGTGCGTCTCCCAGCATCCACCGGCCCCCGTGGACGTAGAGCACGGTGGGAAGCGGGCCGGTGAGGTCCAACGGCCTGAAGATCCAGAAGCCGACCAGGCCGGAGGGCCCCACGGGCGCCACGTGGAAGGTGGCATCCACCTCGAAGTCGTCGACCACGTGGTTCTGAGACTCCCGCAACGCCTGCCGGCCGTCCACCGGTCCCAGCTCATGCAGAAAGGGGGGTGCCGCGGACGCGTCGACGAGCCGCTGCACCAGCGGATCGAGGATCACGGCCGACAGGGGTTCTCCGCCCACTGCCCCCTCGGGGTCCGACTGCATCCGGTTCGCCTCTCGCACGGCCCCTCGGGGTTCTGGTTCGTTGCCCGTCACCTGTCGTACAGGAGGTCCCGCAGTTGATGGCGGCTGCTGACGCCGAGCTTCGGATAGACGTTGTACAGGTGCGAGCCCACGGTACGCGGCGAAAGGAAGAGCCGTTCGCCGATCTCGCGGTTCGACAGTCCGTTCGCGGCCAGCCTCGCGATCTGCTGTTGCTGAGCCGTCAGCTCGGCCAGACGATCGGCCGACGCGGGAGCCTGGGCCACCCCGGTCGCGCGCAGCTCGCCGCGGGCCGACGCGGCAAGGTGCCGGGCGTCCAGCCGGGCCGCGACCTCCAGCACCGCGGTCAGCTGCACTCGGGCCTCCAGGGGCCTTCTGCGCCTGCGCAGCCAGATCGCGTAGTGCAGACGGGCTCGGGCCCGCTCCAGGGGCCACTTCTCCGCCTCCGGATTGACCAGGGCCAGCCGGAAGTGGTGCTCGGGGTCGGCATCCTCGTTCACGAGGGCCGCCGCATGATGCATCAGGAGCGTCATCCGCGTCGTCGGTCGCGCACCCTGGCGTTCCCGTACGTCCCCGAGGATGCGTGCCGCCTCCTGCTGCCGGCCGATGCGCTGCGCGGCAGCGGCCAGTTCGCTGATGGAGCGCGGTGAAAGGAAGGGATCAAGGGGCGAACCGTCCTCCCCGAACAACGCCCGCAAGTGCCGGAAGGCCCGGTCGCCGTCCCCGAGGACCATCGCGGTCAGACCGCACGCCCGCAGCATTCTGGCGTGTGTGGACCGGTTCTCGTCCAGACTGACGGAGCGCCAGTGGGGTCCGGTGAACGGGATGTCCGGCATCGTCTCGCCGCGAAGCGCGCGGAGGGTCACCTCCAGGGCTTCGAGGTCCATGTCGACACGGGTCAACCGGTGGACCGCGGCGGCGGACCGGCCCTCCTCGATCACAGCCTCGGCCTCGGCCCACCGTCCGATGCTCACGAGGGTGTCCACCTCGGCCGCGAGCGTCCATGCGCGCGGCCCCAGCGTTCCCCGCGTGCCACGGAGCGCTCCTGCCTGCCGGTAACTCTCCGCGCAGAGCTCCGACTCGTCGACGTGGTGGGCGACCGAGGCGGTCGCCAGCAGACGGGTCAGCCGGCGCGCACCGTCGAGGGGTTCGGAGGGAGGGGCGGTCAACCGTCGCAGCGCGTCGCTGCCGCCCCGTACGGCAGGATCGATCCCCACCGACACGGCGGCCTCCAGGGAGGCGAGGACCTCGGGCCCGGAGAGCTCGTGGAAGAACCCGTCCTGCTGTGCGCACCGGTCCTTCTCGGCCTGCGCTGCCCGGACCGCGTGGTCGAGCAGTCGTGGCAGTGGCAGCCGGTGTTCGGGCAGCCCGGACCGGCGGGAGATCCCCATGGCGACCGCGGCCAGTGCGAAGGAGGTCGTTGCACGGCTCGGCGGCGTGCGCTGCCACACATCGAGCAGGAGGTCGAAGGCCTCCCGCTGGAACGAGAGCAGTGACAGCGCGCCACTCATGGCGCAGGCCGCGATGCACAGCAGTTCCGGGTCGCGGTTCACCCGGGTGAATCGTTCGTACAGGTCGCGCACCCATTCCGGGTCCCCGACGTCGCTCGCGGCGGCCAGCGCTCCGGCCAGACGCCGAGCCCGGTCGTGGACGCCGGCGCTGAAGCGCGCGGCTTGTTCCAGTGCCTTCGCCGAGGCGAACCAGTCTCCGGTCTGCGCGGCCTGGATGGCGGCTTCCTCCAGGGCCGTGGCCACCGCCTCGTCCGGGCCGATGGCTGCTGCGGCCAGGTGCCAGGCCCGACGTGCGGGGACCTGGCCTCGTGCGGCGGCGAGATCCCGGTGGACCTGCTGCCGCAGCTTCGCGGCGTACCGGTGGAATGCCGCGGTGCGGATCAGCGGGTTGCGGAACGCGAGACGGCCCTCGGCAATGGTGATCAGGTCGGCTTCCTCCGCCCGGACCCAGACGGTGAGGTCGTGGGAGCCCAATGCGGCCATGACGGTGACGAGTTCGTCCTCCTGCGAGGAGGCCGCGGCGTACAGCAGGGCGCGCTGTGTTTCCTCGGGGAGCTCGCCCAGCCGTTCGGCGAACATCTGCTGGATCCGCGCGGTCTGCCGCGGGTCCGCACCGGCCGTTGCCGGCCCGCTTGCGCCGTACGCCGCCCGGCTCAGCTCGACGACCGCCAGAGGGTTCCCCTCCGCCTGTCGGAGCAGGTCCAGCCTGACCCTTCCCTCGGGTGCGCCTGGCTGCGCATCCAGAAGCAGGGCCGACGCCCGCTCCGACAGCGGGCCGAGCGACAGGACGGGAAGATCCGCGGGGACCCCGGCCGGGGGAGCCTCGCCGCGTGCGGTGAACAGCACGGTCACGGCCTGGTTCGTCAGGCGTCGCGTCACGAAGAAGAGAACACGCATGGACGCGCGATCGCAGTCCTGCAGATCGTCCACGGTCAGCAGGACCGGGCATGCCTGCGCGAGGTGCCCCAGGAGTGTCAGGACCGCGGCGCCCAGTGCGCGGATCTCCGGCGGTCCGGCCTCCGGGGCCGGACCGAAAGCGGTGCGCAGCGCCCGCCGCTGGTGCTCCGGCAGAGCGTCGATCGCGCCGAGCACCGGCAGGAGCAGCTGGTGCAGGGTGGAGAACGCCTGCGGCTCCTCGGAGCCCCAGCCCTGCGCCGACAGGACTCGGGTGCGGCGTCGTTCGGCTGTCTCCGCGGCAACCCGGAGCAGCCGGGACTTGCCGGTTCCGGCCTCGCCGAGCAGGAGAAGAGCCTGGGGAAGGCCATCGCGTACATCGAGGGACCGCAGGATCCGGTCGACCTCCGCCTCCCGGCCGATCACCGCTGCGGCCGGCTCGGAGCCGCCGGGGTCGATTTCCTCACCGGCGGCTGCCGCGCCCCTCACGTCGAATTCCGTCATCGCACTCCGCTTCCCCGAACCATGGACGAGATCGCCACGGCCTACCGACTTCACTGGACGAAAGGTCGGCAAGTCTCGCGTCCGACGCCCATGAGTGGATGCTGTCAGAGCGCCGGAAGAGGCGCTTCTGTCATGTGACCAGTCATGCCGGAATCGGACCTGGCAGGATTCCTTCAGAGCGATGAGCAGGAAATTTGCTTCCGCACCGGTTCGGCAGGCGGACGGTTGGACGGACAAGGGAGAGCATGGACTTCGGCACCGACCCGGCACGCACGCGGGAGATCCTGGGCAGGGATCGTGAACTGGCGCGGATCGCGCAACTGATCGACGCCGAGGACGACCGCGGCCCGAAGGTGCTCGTGCTGACCGGCGAGCCGGGAGCGGGCAAGAGCGCCCTGGTGGAATGGGCGGCCTCGCACGCCGTGGCCGGCGGCCGACGCGTGCTCCGGGTACGAGGCAGCGAAGGCGAGAAGGACCTCGGTTTCGCGGGGGTGCACCAGCTGCTGCGCCCGGTACTCTCCGGCGTCGACCGGCTTCCCCCGCGGCAGCGTGATGCCCTGCGCCGCGCATTGGGTTCGGACGACACCGACGAGTCCCAGGCACCCGACCCGCTGTTGATCATGGTCGGCGTGCTGACGCTGCTCTCGGACGCGGCGACGGAACGCCCGTTGCTGATCGCCGTCGACGACGCACAGTGGCTGGACGTCGGCTCGCTGGACGTACTCGCGTTCATCGCCCGGCGCCTCGAAGGCGAACACATCACCCTGCTGCTCGCCGCACGGGATGAAGCGGTGCCGGCGCGCTTCGACCGCGACTTCCCGCATCTGGCCGCAGGCCCTCTGGACCGAGCCGCGGCGGGGCTCCTGCTGGACGCGCAGCCGCATCCGCCACGGGATCGCGTCCGGTCCCGGATTCTCCGGCAGGCGGCCGGGAACCCGCTGGCCCTCATCGAGCTCACACGAGCCTTCGCCAGGGACCTGGACAGCCGCGGAGCCGGCTCGATCGACTCGCTCCCCCTCACCGCCCGGCTGGAGCATCTGTTCGCCGCCGACCTGCCCGCTCTGCCGCACGACACACGCCGGGTCCTGCTCCTGACGGCGGCAGCCGGCAGCGCCGAGCTCTCGGACGTTCTCCACTCCGTGCCCGGCCTGGACGGGCCGGAGGTGTGGGGACCCGCCGAGCGGGCGGGGCTGGTGCGCGTCGAGGGCGGTCACGTGCGTCTGCGTCATCCGCTGGTCCGCTCCGCGATCTACCAGGCCGCTTCGTTCGCCGAGCGCCGCGAGGCCCACCTGGCGCTCGCCGCCGCGCTCGCGCGGGAACCCGATCGCCGTGCCTGGCACCTCGCCGCAGCCGCACTCGGCCCGGACGAACAGGTCGCCGGCGCTCTCGCGGAGAGCGCGGAACGCTCCCGGCGTCGCGGCGGATACGCGGCCGCGGCCACGGCGCTGGAACGCGCCGCGGAACTCACGTCGGAGCCGGATCAGCGTGCCAGACGCCTGCTCGCCGCTGCCGCGTCGGCCATGTATGCCGGGTATCCGCAGTGGGTCGGTGAGATCGCGGCCCGAGTCGGCACCCTGACGGACGACGCCCAGCTCCTCGCCGAGGCTTCCCTGCGCGGCGGGTGGTCCCTGGCCGTGACGCTCCGGCACGACGACTCCCTGGCCTTCCTGCTGCCCGTGGCGGAGTCCATGGCCACACAGGCACCTGCCCTGGCTCTGGACGCGCTGGGAACGGCATCGACCCCGGCGTACAACTCCGGCGCCCCGTTCTACCGGACCGAACTCCAGCGGATCGGCGGCCTCATCACGCCGCCGTCGAACAGGATCGACTGCCTCTGGCCACAGGTGGTCAGCCACCCGTTCACGGACCGGGAGGAGACTCTCAAGAGCCTCACCCACGCAGTGGACACACTGCAGGACGGTTCCCTGACCGACTTCGTCATGCTCGGCGGCACAGCCTGGATCCTGGACGAGACCGACCAGGCCGTGCGTCTGCTCGGCCAGGCCCTGGACCATCTGCGACGGGCCGCGACCGCCGGCACCAACTGCACCGTCGCGCAGGCCCTCGCCCTCGCACTGTTCGAGAGCGGAGCCTGGACCGCGGCCCGATCCGCCGCCGAGGACGCCTTCTGGATGGCGACAGAGGCAGGCGCGGACAACGTCACCGTGGGATCGTCCATCCTGCGGGCCACGCTGCGCGCCGCCCGCGGAGACCACGAGGCCGCGCGTGCGCAGGCCGGTGATGCCGTCCGCGGCATCGACCTGCTCGATTCCCGCAGCCTGTATGTGCGCTACTGCCACGCGCTCGGCATGGCAGCCCTGGCGGAGGGCGATCACAAGGCGGCGTACGAGCACTTCCGGCGCGTGTTCACCCAGGACTTCCACCCTGCACCCGTGCACTATCACGCTTCCCTGTACTACCTGGCCGATCTTGCCGCCGCAGGCGTCCGCGCCGGCCAGGCGGACGATGCCCGCTCCGTGCTCCGGGCCGCAGAGAAGACCCTGGGCACGGCCCGATCCGCCCGCCTGGACGCGATCATGCATCGTGCCTCGGCCCTGCTGAGCGATCCCGAGGACGCGGAGCCCCATTTCCGTGCGGCGCTCGCCGACCCGGCCTGCCCCCGATGGCCTTTCGAGCACGCCCTCGCACAGCTGGACTTCGGCGAGTGGCTGCGGCGGCGCCGACGGGCCGCGGAGGCGCGGACCGTTCTCGGCACCGCCCTCGAGTTCTTCGAACGGCTCGACGCACGCCCCTGGATCGAGCGCACCACGGCCGAACTCCGCGCAACGGGCGTGGCCGTGGCGGATTCCGCAACGCCCGAAGCGGTGGCCGACCTGACGCCGCAGGAGCTGCAGATCGCCCAGCTGGCCGCGGAGGGCCTGACCAACCGGGACATCGGCGCCCGGCTCTATCTGTCTCCGCGTACCATCGGCTTTCATCTGCACAAGATCTTTCCCAAGCTCGGCATCACGGGCCGCACCCAACTGCGCGATGTCCTCAGCCCGGCGCGCCCGCCGGATCACTGAGGGGGGATTCCCCGCACGGGATGCTTGCTCAGGATGGAGACCCGGTTGAAGGCGTTGATGGTGATGGCCACCCAGATCACTGCGGAGATCTCCTCCTCGGTGAGGACCTGGCGTGCCGCGGCGTAGGCTTTCTCCTGCTCGACGGCGTTCGCGGGGGCGGTGGTCGCCTCCGCGAGGGCGAGTGCCGCGCGTTCCCGGGCCGTGAAGAGTTCGGTGTCGCGCCAGGCGGCCAGCACGCCCAGGCGCTGCGTCGTCTCACCGGCGCGCAGCGCGGCCCCGGTGTGCACGCTCAGGCAGTACGCGCAGCCGTTGATCTGCGACACACGGAGGTTGATCAGCTCCACCAGGCTTCGGTCGATTCCCGCCTCGGCCGCGGCCGTGCGGACCGCGTCGGCCGTCCCGACGAGGGCGCGGTAGGCCTTGGGGCTCTGCTTGTCGATGTAGACCCGTCGGCTTGCCAGGTCTGCTGTCGTGTCACTCAACGTGGACTCCTCCGGGGGCCGCTTCCGGCCCGCGCTCCTCTGCCGTGCATGTGCGGGGACATGGACTTAGTATCAGGCATAATAGTTGAAAGTGAAATCATTCTCCGATGAGAGGGGCGTACGGTGAGTGACCTCGAAGTGGACCCGGTCGAACGGCGCCGGGGTGGGGCAGACCACGGCGAGTCTGCCGTGCAGCGTGTCGATGTGCTGTCCGCGCGCGACGTCCCGTTGGGCGGGCCGCGCGCGATGACGGTACGGCGCACGCTGCCGCAGCGGGCGCGGACACTGATCGGAGCCTGGTGTTTCGTCGACCACTACGGCCCCGACGACGTCGCCGACACGGGTGGCATGGACGTGGCTCCTCATCCACACATCGGTCTGCAGACCGTGAGCTGGCTGTTCAGCGGAGAGATCGAGCACCGCGACAGCCTCGGCAGCCACGCGCTCGTCCGGCCCGGCGAACTCAACCTCATGACCAGCGGGTACGGCATCAGCCACTCGGAGGTCTCCACCACCCGCACCACCGTGCTGCACGGCGTCCAGTTGTGGGTGGCCCTGCCCGAAGAACACCGGCACACCGGACGCGACTTCCAGCACTACGTCCCGCGACGGGTCCGGGTGGACGGAGCCGACATCAGGGTGTTCCTGGGGTCGTTGGCGGGTGACACCTCTCCGGTGCCGACCTTCACGCCCCTGCTGGGCGCCGAACTCGTTCTCGACCCGCGCTCGACGACCAACCTCCGCGTGGATCCCGGCTTCGAGCACGGACTGCTCGTCGACGAAGGGACCGTCCGTGTCGACGGAACACTTCTGCAACCGGCCGAGTTGGGATACATCGGCACCGGAGGCGACTCCCTGACTCTGACGAACGAGACGGATCGCCCGGCCCGCGTGGTGCTGTTGGGCGGCACACCGTTCCAGGAGCAGATCGTCATGTGGTGGAACTTCATCGGTCGCAGCCACGAGGACATCGTCGAAGCGCGGGCCGCATGGGAGAACGCCTCCGATCGCTTCGGCAGTGTCGACGGTTACGACGGCGGCCGCCTTCCCGCGCCCGGCCTTCCGAACGCCCGCATCACCCCACGCGAAAATCCTGCACACCACTGAAGTGACGTACGACACCGAAAGGCCCGTCATGACCCAGCACGCATCCGAGCCGACCGTTCAGAGAGTCGACGCCAGGCATCGCTACGAGATTCTGGTCGACGGCAAACGCGCGGGCCTCACCGCCTACCGCGACCGCGACGGACAGCGCGTCTTCTTTCACACCGAGATAGACGACGCCTTCGCAGGCCAGGGCCTGGCCTCCATCCTTGTGGAGCAGGCCCTGACCGACGTACGCGCCTCCGGGAAGCGCATCGTGCCGGTCTGCCCGTACGTGGCGAAGTTCCTCAAGAAGCACGACGAGTTCGCGGACATCACCGACCCGGTGACGCCCGAGGTCCTGGAGTGGCTGGAGACCGCCCTGAAGCGGTGACCTCCCCGGAGCCGGCCCGTGCGTGCACCACTTCGATCGAGCACGTCCGGTTCCCGCTGCCCGTCGGAACGGCGTGACGGATCCTCGGGCCGGCAGACCGCCGTGGTGCCCGTCCTCGGCGAGCATCCGTCACGCCCGCCCGGGCGTCCGTGGTGACGGCGGCCCGGACCGAAGGCTGCGGGCGAGTCGGGAGCGGGCACCGTCGTCGGCCGAGAAGGGCCGTTCCACTCGCCGCCACAGGCCGCGAAATCGAAACGATAATCCGTGAACACCACCCCCTTCTAGCGTCCCCCACAACAGCCGTCGCGCTTCCGCGCGCGGCTCGGAACGGGGGAAACACATGAAGTTCAGCATCCTCGGCCCGGTTGAGGCGTCCGTCGACGGTGCCGACATCCCGCTCGACGGCACCAAACAACGCACGACCCTCGCCGCCCTGCTGTTGGCTCGCGGGCATATGGTCACCGACGACCGGCTCAGCACCCTTCTGTGGGGCTGGGAGCCGCCCGCGACGATGAGCGCGCAGATCTACACGTACATCTCCCGGCTGCGCAAGCGCCTCGGTCCCGGGATCCGGCTGGAACGACGCGGTCCCGGCTACTGGCTGGACATCGGCCCCGCGGGTTTCGACTGGGCGGAGTTCGAGCGGCTGGCCGGCATCGGGACCCGGGCGCTGAGCGGCGGACGGTTCGAGCAGGCCGCCCGGGACCTGCGGGACGCGCTGAGTCTGTGGAGCGCGCCGGCCCTCTCCAACACCACCGACTTCCTCGGTGAGATCGAGCTGCCCCGGCTGGAGGAGGCCTACATGGCCGCCCTGGAGAGCCGCATCGAGGCCGACCTCGCCATGGGCTCGCACGCCGCGCTGATCGCGGAGCTGACGCCGCTGGTGGCCCGCCATCCGCTGCGGGAAGGGCTGCGCGCCCAGCTGATGACCGCCCTCTACCGCAGCGAGCGGCAGGCGGAGGCGCTCGCCGTCTACCGCGCCGGACGGCACACGCTGCGCGAGGAGCTCGGGATCGACCCGGGGCAGGCGCTGCGTACGGTGCACGAAGCGATCCTCACCGGGGACCTGGGCGGGCCCGCCGCGGGAGCCGCCGTCCTGTCGGCGTCGTCCCACAGCTGGAACGGACTCGTGCCCGCGATGCTGCCGTCGGACACCACCGACTTCCACGGGCGCGAGAAACAGCTCGCCGAAGTGACCGCCCTGCTCCGGCCGCACGCGGCGCACCCGCACCGGGCCGTGATCACCGGCATGCCGGGCATCGGGAAGTCGGCGCTCGCCGTGCATGCCGCCCAGCTGAGCCGTGAGCACTTCCCCGACGGACAGCTCTACGTCGACCTGCGCGACGCCCAGGGGCGGGCCAAGGACCCGTATGAGGTGCTGGGCTGGTTCCTGCACGCGCTCGGCACCCCCGAGGGGGATCTGCCGGTCTCGCTGGACGAGCGCAGCCAGCTGTACCGGAGCCGGCTGGCGGGGCGCCGTGTGCTCGTCGTCCTCGACAACACGGAGGACGACCGGCAGACCCGCCCCTTGCTGCCGGGCGGGCAGCTGTGCCGGACCATCATCACCGGGCGCAGTCCGCTGAGCGGTCTGGAGGGCATCCGTCTGGTCCACCTCGGGCTGCCGGACCCGGACGAGGCGACCGGGCTGCTCGCCCGGCTCGTGGGCGCCGACCGGGTGGCGGCGGAGCCGGAGGCGGCGGCCCGGCTGGTCGAGCTCTGCGACCGGCTTCCGCTCGCGCTGCGCATCGCCGCGACCCGGCTGACCGCCAACCCCCGGTGGCGGCTCTCCCGGCTGGTGGCCAGACTCGCATCCGAAGAGCACCGGCTGAGCGAGCTGCGGCTCGGCGGCCACGACCTGCGGGCCTCTCTGCGCCTCGGACATGCCGCGCTCGACGCCGAATCACGCCGGGCGTTCAGGGAGTTGGCACGTGGCTGCGCGGCCGGACTCAGCGCGCGGGAGGCCGCCGAGGTGCTGGGGGTGTGCGAGGAGCGGGCCGAATGGGTTCTCGAGGCGCTGGCCGACGCCCGGCTGATCGAGGTCAGCGGTGTCTGCACCGACGAGCGACTGCACTACCGCTTCCTGTCGCTGGTCCGGCTGTTCGCCCAGGAGCAGCCCGCATCGGAGCCCGCCGCCTCCTAGGGCGTGTGTCGGAAGTCCCGCCTGCCCCTCCCCGCCCCGAGGGCTGTCCCGTAGGGCTTTTCGTCGAACCGCCGTCTGCCGCGCACACGCGGGTGCGGTGCGGACACTTCGCCGACACCCCTGTGGCAGCAGGGGTGTCGGTGACGCGTCAGGACCAGCCGTGCAGGCGCAGGATCAGCCGCTTGACCTCGGTGGCGTGGTAGCGCTGCTGAGCCTCTGCGGGCTCCGAGCACAGCAGCATCGGGGCGTCCCGGTCGTCGTCGGGGAGCCGGCCGTGGCTCCCCCGTACACAGTGCGGATCGATCGGCACGACGGTCATCGGGGCCCGCATGCCCGCCTTCTTGCGCAGCAGCGTCAGCGCCGCCTTGGCCTTGATCATCGGATCGGCCGGGTCGAAGAACAGCTCGGCCGGGTCGTAGCCGGGCTTGCGGTGGATCTCGACGCCCCGGGCGAAGTCGGGGGCGCGGTCGTCGTCCAGCCAGTAGTAGTACGTGAACCAGGCGTCCGGTTCCGCGACCGTCACGAGCTCGCCCGCGTTCGGGTGGTCGATGCCGAAGTCGGCCTGCTGGATGCGGTCGAGGACCGTGTCGACACCCGCGGTGGCCTTGAGCGTGTCCCGTACCCGCGGCAGGTCGGAGGGGTCGGCGACATACACATGGGCGACCTGGTGGTCGGCGACGGCGAAGGCCCGGGAGGTGTGTGGGTCGAGATACTCCATGCCGCGTTGCACATAGACGGAGAGCAGCCCTTCGCGGCGCAGCGCCCGGTTGATGTCGACGGGTCGGCGCACCGGGGCAATCCCGTACTCGCTCAGCGCGATCACGGTGGTGCCGCGGTCCCGCAGGTCGTCCAGGAGCGGTCCGAGCGCGGCGTCCGCCTCCCGGGCCGCACGGACGGCCTGCGGGCTGTCGGGGCCGTAGCGCTGGAGGTCGTAGTCGAGGTGCGGGACATAGATGAAGGTCAGGTCGGGGCTGCGGCGGTCCAGGACGTAGCGGGACGCCTGGGCGATCCAGCTGGTCGAGGCGATTCCGGCGGTCGGGCCCCAGTAGTTGAACAGGGGGAAGTCACCGTGCAGCGCGGTCAGTTCGTCGCGCAGGCCCGCCGGGACGGTGTAGCAGTCGGGCTGCTTGCGGCCGTCGTAGTGGTAGACGGGGCGTGGGGTGAGGACGGTGTCGACCTCGGCGCCCATCGCCCACCACCAGCAGAGGTACGCGGTGGTGTGGTCCGGGTCCTTCTCCCGGGCGGCGTGCCACACCTTTTCGCCGTGGACGAGGGCGTTGTGCTGACGCCACATGAGCACCTCGCCCTGGTCACGGTGGTACCAGCCGTTGGCCACCGCGCCGTGGTCGTTGGGCAGGCTGCCGGTGGTCAGGGACGCCTGGACGGTGGCGGTGACGGCCGGGAAGACCGTGTCCAGCGCGGCGACGAAGCCCTGTTCGCCGATGGCCCGGAGATGGGGCATGTGCGGCAGCAGCCGCGGGGTGAGGCCGACCGTGCACAGCACGGCGACCTTTCTGCGTCGGTCGGTCATGAGTGGTGCTCCTCAGCACTCTTGAGGCCGAGTGCGTTCAGCTCGGCTTTCGTCCATGCCAGTTCGGCGGCTATCCCGTCGACCAGGCCGTCCCGTCCGGCGGGGCGCCGGCCTTCCGGCAGCACGGTCCAGGTGTAGGTCTCCACCTCGACATGGCCGGTGAGCGCCCGCTCCCCCGCGAACAGCGTGCGGAGGGTGGCGCGGAGCTCGGGCCGGGTGCTGCTGAGCGGCGGCGCCGGCTCGGTGTGCAGGGGGATGTGGTAGTGGACCCGCCAGGGCCGGTGGCCGGGCAGTCCACCGTCCTCGGCGAGAGCCTCGTCGAGGTCGTCGCGGCCCAGCACGGATCCGTCGGGCGCCTGCTCCCTGGTCTGGTGCAGGAAGCGGGGTTCGACGAACTCCGCCAGGGCGGACCGGACCGAGGGATCGTGAGGCCGGTCGGCGCACAGGGCGGCGGACGCCTGGAGCTTGACCACCGGGACCTCGTGGACGGCCAGGGCGCGGAGGGCTTCGTCGGGGTCCTCGTGGGCCACGGCGAGGTGGCAGGCGTCGAGGCACACCCCGATCCGCCCGGGATCCGTGGCGGCGAGGGCGGCGGCCGTGTGCCGCACGGTCTCGGTCACACAACCGGGTTCGGGTTCGACGGCGACCCGGATGACGCGGCCGGTGTCGGCCTCGATCTGCTTCAGCCCTGCGGCCAGCAGGTCGAGTTGGCGCAGGGCGGCGTCATGGCGTTCCGTCGGCCAGGGGGTGCGCCAGGCGAAGGGGAGCGTGGAGACGCTGCCGTGGGTGGCGGTGTCGGGAAGCAGGGCGGCGAGGATACGGGCCAGGCGCAGGGTGTGATCGAGTCTGCGCGGGTCGGACCAGTCGGGGGTGTACACGGCGTGCTTGACGACCGGATCGTGGAAGCCGCGGTACGGGAAGCCGTTGAAGGTGACCGTCTCCAGGCCGCGGGCAACCAGGTCGGCGCCGAGGCGGGCAAGGGCGGCCGGGTCGGTGTCGAGTGCGGCGGCGGTGGCGTCGGACAGCCAGAGGCCCAGTCCGAGGGTGGCGGCGCCGAGGCGTTCCCGTACCGGAAGGGCGTACTGGTCGAACTGTGCGGTGATACCCGCCAGATCCTCCGCCGGGTGCACATTGGTGCAGTAGGCGAGATGGACGTCGGTCCCGTCGCGATGGCGCAGTCTCACGGTCCCGGTGCCCTCAGCTGCCGCCCCGGGCAACGGAGTTGCCCGCATACAGGACCGCCGCCGGGGACGTCGGGTTCGCCGGGGCACCGCCGCTCTCCGCGGACCCGGTGGCGTCGACGTCGAGCCGGCCGCTCTGTGCGTAGAAGGCGGTCGGGTTCTGCCACAGGACGCGGTCCACGTCCGCCTCGTCGAAACCGGCGGCGAGCATCGCCTCGCCGGTGGCGCGGGTGAGCAGCGGATCGCTGTGTCCCCAGTCCGCCGCGGAGTTCACCAGCATCCGTTCGGTGCCGTACCGCTGGAGGATCTCGACCATGCGGGAGGGGGTCATCTTGGTGTCGGGGTAGATGGAGAAGCCCATCCAGCACCCGGTTTCGACAACGTGACCGACGGTCAGTTCGTTGAGGTGGTCCAGCACGACGAAGCCCGGGTCGATGCCGGATTCCGCCACGACGGCCAGCGACCGGGCGGTGCCGCCCGCCTTGTCGCGGTGCGGGGTGTGCACGAGTGCGGGCAGCCGGTGCTCGACGGCGAGGGCGAGCTGCGCGGCGAAGGCGTGCTCCTCGGCGGGGGTGACGGTGTCGAAGCCGATCTCACCGACGGCGACGACGCCGTCCTTGGCGAGGAAGCGGGGCAGCAGGTCGAGCACGGGGGTGCAGCGGGGGTCGTTGGCCTCCTTCGGGTTGAGGCCGATGGTGCAGTGGTGCCTGATCCCGTACTGGGCGGCGCGGTAGGGCTCCCAGCCGAGGAGTCCGTCGAAGTAGTCGCTGAAACTCGCCGGGGCGGTACGGGGCTGGCCGAGCCAGAACGCGGGTTCGACCAAGGCGCGGACACCCGCGTCGTACATCGCCCGGTAGTCGTCGGTGGTCCGTGAGGTCATATGGATGTGCGGGTCGAAAATCCGCATGTGCGGGCTCCTGCGAGTAGGGGGTGACTACCGGTCGCGACCGCGGTCCGGGACGAGAAGGACGAGATCGGCCGGCACGGGGCGACCCGCGGCGCGGCGCTCGTCGGCGAACGCCCGGGCCATCCGGGTGAGTTCGACGTCCTTGCGCTCGTGGAGCCCGGCGACGACGGACAGCGGTATCTCGGTGAACAGGCACTTGAGTACGGCGTGGCGCCAGCGGTGCTGATCGAGATGTGCGCGGGCGTACGGGCCTAGTGCGGCGATGATCAGCCGGGTGTCGTTGCTGCGCAGGGCGTCGTCGGTGAGGGAGGCCGCGGCGCCGCCGAGCGGCAGATACGGCAGGGACAGCAGCACCCCGCGCCGTTCGGCGGCATCGCCCTGCGCATACCGGGCGGCGGTCTCGGTGGCGGTGCGGTCGGGGGCGACGGCGAGCAGCAGTGCGGCACGCACGGCGTCCTCGACGGCCCAGCCCGCGCGGTCGGGCAGCGCCCGGTCCGGCAGCGGGATCCGCCCGTAGACGCGGCCGGCCGAGGGGAACCGGGTGTCCAGCGCGGCCGGGTCGGCGGCGACGGCCGCGGTGTCCCGTGCCAGCCGCTCCCGGCGGTCCGCGTCGAGGGCGGCGTCCAGCGCACCGAGCAGGGCCCGGACGGTGCGCTCGTCGTGGACGGCTCCGGTGGGTGTGGTGGTGTCCGAGAGCGTCATGGGCGTACCGCGCCCTTCATGAGTCGGGGTTCGGGGGTGGGGGTGGACACGAGCTCCGGCGGGCGTACGGTGCTCGCGGCGACCGCCGCCTCCCGCAGGAACGCGATGCTGCGGCGCGCCTGAAGAGTCGCTGCGTGGCTGTGCCGGGGCAGTTCCACCGACACCAGGCCGCGGTAGCCCACATCGGCGAGTGCGGCCAGAACCGGCGGGAAGTCGATCTCGCCGTCCCCGAACGGAAGATGCTCGTGCACCGCGCGCCGCATGTCCTCGATCTGGACATGGGCGAGCCGGTCGGCCGAACGGTGCACGCACTCCACGACGGGGTGCGGTTCCAGGCAGCGGCAGTGCCCGATGTCGAGGGTGAGCCGGAATCGGTCGTGCCCGCCCAGCAGGTCCACCAGCCGGCGGTAGTCCTGCAACGTGGCGACCAGCATGCCCGGTTCGGGTTCGAAAGCCAGGTCGACTCCCGCGCGTCCGGCGTGCTCCAGCACGGTGGCGCACCCATGGGCGAGCCGCTTCCACGCCTCGTCGGCCGGGACGTCGTCGGGGGCGGCGCCGCTCCACAGGTGGACGGTGGTGGCGCCGAGAGCGGATGCGATCTCGGTCGCCCTGCGCAGCAGATCGGCGCGGTGGGCGCGGCCCCCGGTGGAGACCAGGGTCGGCTGGTGCTTGCGCATCGGGTCGAGCAGGTACCGGGCGCCGGTCTCGACGACCACGTCGAGACCGGTACGGTCGAGCACCTTCCTGACCCGGGCGGTCCGCGCGGCCACGTCCGGTGCGTACGGGTCGAGGTGGTGGTGGTCGAGGGTCAACGAGACCCCGTCGTAGCCGAGGTCCGCGAGGACCCGCAGGGCGTCGCCGATCCGGTGGTCGCCGAAGCCGTTGGTTCCGTAAGCGAAGCGCAGCGCGGTCCTCGTCATGTCGGCGACACCTTCCGGGCCAGTCGTCGGGCGAGCGGCAGTGCCGCTGCCACCGGCAGGGCCACGGCCGTGGAGCCGGCCGCCGCGGTCAGCGCGGCCTGGAGCGGCATCATGGCGTGGATCCCGGCGCCCACGGCCCGGCGTACGCTCGCGGCAGTCGGGGTGCGGGCGGCGCTGTACTGGGCGAGCCCGCAGGTACTGAGGTAGGCGGCGGCCAGTGTGCGGCTGACCGCCCGGTGTGCCGGTGCGGCCCGGTTGCCGTACGCCACGGCCGCCGCCGTGACCGCCCCGCTCGCGGCGAGCGTCGCGGCGGGAACGGCCCTGCTCGCACCGCTGACTTCGCGCCGGCTGAGCACGGTGACGGCGAAGGTGTGCGCGGCCACGGTGAGGGCCGCCGGGAGTGCGGCCCGGGTGCGTCCGCTGCCCGCGCCGCCGAGGAGCACGTCGAGCCCCCGGGCGGTCGCCATCGCGGCGGGCCCGGCCGGGGTGGACTTCAGGGCGAGGTCGTAAGCCCAGACGACCCCGGCGAGCGATACGGCGGTGGGCAGTGCGGCGCGTCCCCCGCCGAGCGCGGCAAGTCCGATCCCGGCGGCGGTGAGACCGGTGGCGAGGGCAAGGGCCTGTTTGGGCGAGACCTCTCCGGAAGGGATCGGGCGCTCGGGGCGTTCCACGGCGTCGAGGCCGCGGTCGGCGTAGTCGTTGAGCGCCATACCCGCCCAGTAGAGGCAGACGGAGGAGGCGGCAAGCCCCACTGCGCGTGGCCCGCGCCGCACTCCCGCGGCCGCGGCCCCCGCCAGCACATCGCCGGGGACGGTGAGCGCGGCGGGAGCCCGTACCAGCCGGGCGACGGCACCAGCGGAGGGCAGGCGCCGCCTCGCGTACCCGCTCACACCCGCACCGCTGCGGCGGCCCGAGCCCAGTCCACCAGGGCCGTGAACTGTTCCTCCAGGCCGTGGACCGTGGAGCCGACCGGGTCCTTGAAGAAGAAGCCGAGGGCGGGCACAGGCCCGCTCTCCCCGGCGCGGTGGGCGAGAGCCATGAACCGGGCCAGGTCGAGGACGAGCGGCGCCGCGAGCGCCGAGTCGCAGCCCTCCCAGGTGAACTGCATCGTCATCCGCACGTCGAGGAACCCGTCGAAGACGATGTGGTCCCAGGCCGTCTTCCAGTCGCCGAGCGCGGCGATGTCGTGGATGTGCACCCCGCCCTCGACCGGGTGGCCGAGCCCCTCGTCGAGCACGCGCCGCTTGGACTCGACCTTGCTGCGGGCGCGGGAGGGTTCGGCGAGTGCCGCTCCGTCGCCGCCGCCGAGCAGGTTGGTGCCGGACCAGGAGCGCACGGCGAGGGCCCGTCGCGCGAACATCGGCATCAGGGCGGACTTGACGAGGGTCTCCCCCGTCTTGCCGTCGCTGCCCGCGTACGGCAGCCCGGCAGCGACGGCGTACGCGTGGAGTGCCGGCAGCCGCGCCCCCGCCGAGGGTGTGAAGTCGACATACGCGCAGCCGGACTTCAGTGCGGCGTAGGCGTACACCGCGCTGTAGGGCAACGGTGACTCCCCCGCCGCGAGCGCCGCGTCCAGTGCCTCCGTCGAGGCGCAGGCCGGGTCGGGTTCCGCGAGGGGTTCGGTCGTGGCGACGTTGACGACCACGACCCGGTCGAGTCCGGCGCGGCGCCGGAAGGAGTCGATGTCCGCAGCGAGCGTCTCGATCAGCAGGTCCTGCCGCGCGGCACCACCACCGTCGACCGGCCTGATCTCGGCGTCGGCCTCGGCGAGGTCCGCCGCCAGCGGGCCGAGGAGCGCCTGCGGCAGAACTCCCGCGCCCGCCAGCTGCTCGGCCCGCTTGACCAGCGGGGTCTCGTCGATGTCGTGACCGCCGAAGACCAGCCGGCCGAAGTCGGGCAGGCCGAGCTCCGCGAAGGGGGGCAGGGCGGCGACACAGCCGGTCTGCCGGGCCAGTCCGGCCCGGATCGCCGCGGCTCCGACGACCGCGGTCGTCGCCACCGAACCGCGGGCGCCGATGAGCCAGACTCCGGTCCTCTCCTCAGGTGCTGCGGTCGGTTCCGTCTGTGCCGTTCGCATGATTCTGCCTCTCGGAGCGCGGTCGGGTGGGTCAGCTGACGCCCTGCGGGTACGGGAAGGTCTCGAAGGCGGTGTCGCACTCGCCGGGGCTGCGGCCGAGCCACTTCGCGGTCAGCCGGCGGAGCACCTTGGCGTCGAGCGGCGGGTAGATGACGTCGGGCTTCGGCTTGACGATCGACTGGATCTCCCAGGACAGCCCGATCAGCGGGTCGATCACGGCCCAGCGGCGGGAGTCGATGCCGAGGAGCTGCATGGCGCGCAGGTAGCAGTGCCAGGCGTGGAAGCCGACCGGCGGGTTGCCGTTCATGGTGTGGCTGCGCTGGCCCTCGGACAGCCGCGGGTCGTAGAGGACGCCCTGCCCGAAGTCGGCGAACGCCTTGGTGAGACCGGCCAGGTCGGTGTGCGGGTAGTAGCGGTCGATGACGCTCCACTGGGCGTCCGAGAGGACGGTCAGCGCTTCCTTGAGGGGGGTGACGAGCGTGCGGAACCCGCTGGGGTAGGTGCCCGCGCTGCGGTGGGCGAGGTACGCCTGGATGATGGCGACCTCGGGGTCCTCGCCGAGCACCTCGCCGAGCTTCTCGTTGGCGGCGATGACCTCGGGCGTGCGGTGGTACCAGAGTTCCTGGTCGAAGACGTACCAGAACTCGTTGGATCGGGGGTCCCCGTTCATGCCCGGGACGTTCGGGATCTCCGGGTAGTCCGCGGACTTCGGCCGGACGGGGGCGGCGGACGCGGTGGTGGCCGTTCCCACGGTGGCGAGGCCGGCCACCAGGAGGGCCCCGGCGGAGGTGCGGAGGGCCTGACGGCGGTCGATGGGCGGAGTCATGGGAAATTCCCTTTCGCCGGGAGGAGGTTGATGGTCCAGAAACTAGGAAGAGGCGCTATACCGGGCCTATACCGCCGAGTTGTCCTCGCCCGGTGCCGGGTCGGGGTTCCGAAGTGCCGGAGTGACCAGCGCTGTTGTGGCGAGGAGCACCATGCAGCCCGCGATCCCGGCGAGGGTGCCGGTCACCCCGAGCCCGTCGAGCAGGAAGCCGCTGCCGAGCGCGCCGAGCGCGCCGGCGCCGGAGGCGATGAGGGTAAGGACGCTGCTGACGCGCCCCTGCATCTCGTCGGGGGTGACGGACACCTGGTAGACGCCGCCCACCACATTGACGAGTCCGCCCGCGTACGCCATGACGGCGAGGAGGGCACCGATCACGACCGGTGCGCGCACCACGATCAGCAGGGGAATGACGGCGGCCCAGACGGTGATGCTGCCGATGACCACGGTGCGCAGGGGCGCCCGCCGGGTCCACCAGGTCGCGCCGAGTGCGCCGAGCATCCCGCCGATCCCGCCGACGGCGGTGATCGTTCCCAGGAGCGCGGCCGAGCCTCCGCCGTCGCGCACGATGAGGATCACGGCGAGGCTGATGCCCTGGAAGAGCAGATTGGTGGCGGCGATCAGCCCGACCAGCGTGGTGAGGAACCGACGCCGCCAGGTCCAGGTGAACCCTTCGGCGACTTCGACGGCGAGCCGACGACGCGGTTCGGTCTCGCGCGGGCCCTGGAACGGCTTTCCGATCAGCAGGAGCGAGACCAGCGACAGCAGATGGGCCGCGGCCGCGAAGAGGAAGGGTGACCAGCGCGCCACGGTGTACAGCGCCCCGCCGACGGGCTGCCCCAGCAGTCCGGCGGCCCGCCAGCGCGCCTCGTTCTGGGTGAGGGCGACGGGCAGTTGTCCGGGTGGTACGAGGTGGCGTACCGCAGCCCGTTCGGCGAGCTGGTGGAAGACGGCCAGGCTGCCGCCGACGAAGGCGGCGGCCACCAGGTGGCCGAGGTTGATCCGGCCGGTGGCCACCGCGACGGCGACCGATGCGGTGGCCACCAGGGAGCCCAGATCGCAGAGGATCATCAGCCGCCTGCGGTCCCAGCGGTCCACGAGCGCCCCCGCGGGCAGCTGCACCAGCAGATTGGGCAGGAGCGCGGCGAAGCCGACCAGTCCGGCGTCGCTCGCCGATCCGGTGTACCAGAGGACCAGGAAGGGGTATGCGACATGGCAGGCGCGTGCGCCGAGCAGTGTGGCCCCGACGCCGCTCCACAGGAGGACGAAGTCGCGGTTGCGGCGCAGGGGCTGGAGGGGGGCGGAGTCGGCCGTGCCGGTGTCCTCCTGCTCACCCGGCGGAGCCGTCATCCGGCCGTGGCCACGGCCCTGGCTCCCGCGCCGCCCTCCACCGTGAGACCGGACGCCGGGCGGCCGACGGGGCCGGTGCGGCACCATTCGAGGACCGCCATGGCGCTGTGCATCTTGTTCTCGGCCTGCTGGAAGGCGATCGACGCCGGTCCGTCGAGGATCTCGGCGGTGACCTCCTCGCCCCGGTGGGCGGGCAGGTCATGGAGGAACACCGCGTCCGGACTCCCCTTCCACAGCGTGGAGTTCACCTGGAAGGGCGCGAAGACGTCCCGCCAGTCGGGGTCGGGCTTGCTGGTCCCCGTGGTCTGCCACCGGGTGGTGTAGACGGCGTCGAAATCCTTGGGGAGCGCCTCCATGTCGTGCCGCTCCACGACGGTGGATCCGGTGCGTTCCGCGGTGGCGAGGGCGCGGGCGAGGGTCGCGGGGGCGAGTCCGTACCCGGGCGGGGTGCGCAGCTCCAGGGTGATGTTCCTGAACCTCGGGAGGGCGAGCGCCAGGGCCGCCGCGGAGTTGTTCCCCTCGCCGACGTAGAGCACGCGCAGCCCCTCGATCCGCCCGAACCGGCCGAGGAGCGTGGTCAGATCGGTCAGCGCCTGGGTGGGGTGCTCATCGGCGCTCATCGCGTTGACGACGGACATTCCGCCCTGCGACGCCCAGCTGCGCATCTCGGCGGGGTCGGCGGCGGTGCGGGCAACCAGCAGGTCGAGCATGCCGGCGAGGACGCGCCCGGTGTCCTCGGTGGTCTCCCCGGTGTTGGTCTGGAGATCGTTGGGGCCGTACGAGACGATCTGCGCGCCCAGGCGCAGGGCGCCGCTGGAGAACGCGGTACGGGTACGGGTCGAGGTCTTGGCGAAGTAGATGCCGGCCACGAGCCCTGCCAGCGGGCGGTCCCCGCTGGCGCGGCCCGCGGAGAAGTCCGCGCCCCGGGTGACGATCGACGTCAGGTCCTCGTCGGTCAGATCGTCGATGGAGATGAGATGGCGTACGTCGGGCATGGGGTGATCCCTTCTGTCGGTTGTGGCAGGTCCGGGTGAACGGGCGGCCCCGAGGGCCTCGGTCACCACTGGCCGCCGAAGGACGAGGAGTCGCTC
Organism: Streptomyces sp. NPDC057486; assembly: GCF_042802415.1. Lineage (NCBI taxonomy): Bacteria > Bacillati > Actinomycetota > Actinomycetes > Kitasatosporales > Streptomycetaceae > Streptomyces > Streptomyces sp. NPDC057486. Next base: position 26,718 of record NZ_JBHVEE010000030.1, read on the forward strand.
CGGTGGGATTCGATGGCCGCGCGGCCGACCTCGCGGCCCGAGTCGCCGTTGGTGAGCACGATCAGCCCGTCGCCGTCCTTGATCCGGGTGAGGCTCATCGCCCAGTAGCCCTCGAACTCGCCGAAGGCGCCGTACTCGATGTCGTCGCCTGTGGCGTCGACGACGGTGGACAGTCCGTACAGGGCGTCCCGATGAGGCGTGAGCATCTGCTGGGCGAGTGGCTGGGTGAGGAGGTCGGCGCCCTGCCCGAGGTGGGCGCGGCGGATCTCGGCGGCGGCCCGGGCGAGATCGCCGGCCGTGGTCCACAGTCCGCCGCCGGCGACCGAGGGGTGGATCGGCAGCCCGGGCGGCACGGGCCGCCCGGACGCGTCGTGGCCGAGGGCCACGGGGCGGCGGGAGCGCGCGTGATGGGCCCAGTCGTAGGCGCTGCGGACCATGCCGAGCGGCTGAAGGACCAGGGTGCGCATCAGTTCGGGGAAGGGGTCGCCGGTGACCTCGGTCATCAGCTGTTCCAGGATCAGGTAGTTGAGCCGGTTCTTGCGGAACACATCCCCCGGTGTGTGCTCGAAGCGGACGGCGGGGGTACGGGCCGGCGGCCGGCCGTGCAGCGCGTCCAGGACGCCGGGCACGGCGTCGCCCGGGAGATAGGGGTCGTAGGCAGGTTCCGGGGCGAGCCCGGACACATTCGCCAGCAGATGACGCACCGTCACGATGCCGCCCTGATAGCCCTTCTCGCCGGGAGTGGGCACGCGCCATCCGGTGAGATAGGTATTGATGTCGGCGTCCAGGTCGATGACCCCCTGGGCGGCCAGCGTCAGTGCGCCGAGTGCGGTGATGTGCTTGCTCACCGACGCCACCTTGAACGGGGTGTCGGGGGTGATCCGGTCCGTGGAACCGGCACCCACCACCCCGTACGCCTCCAGCGCGACCAACTCGCCGTCCCGCAGCACCGCGAGGCTGGCCCCCGGTACGCCGTGCAGCTCCATGGCCTCCGCGACAGCCCCCTTCGGGGCGGGCCGGGTGCGGGGAGCGGATGTGGCCAGTGACGCGGCGAGCTGTTCGATCGTCCCGGCCCGGTAGAGGGCGCGGAGCGTGACGGGCAGCCCGGCCTCACGGACCTCGGCCATCACCCGGAGCACGCTGATGGAGTCGCCGCCCAGGTCGAAGAAGCTGTCGCGGATGCCGACCTTCTCCACATCGAGCACCCGGGACCAGATCTCGGTGAGCTGCCGCTCGACGTCGGTGCGCGGCGCCACGAATGCGCGGTCCGACCAGCCGGAGGAGCGGTCGGGGGCGGGCAGTGCGGCGTGGTCGAGCTTGCCGTTGACGGTGAGCGGGATCCGGGCCATCGGCACGAACGACGACGGGACCATATAGGCGGGCAGCCGCTCCGAGCAGTGCGCGGCCAGCTCGGCGGCGGTCGGGGCGTCCGTCCCGACCGGGACCACGTAGCCGACCAGGCGGCGGTCGCCCTGCTCCGACTGCCGGGCCACCACGACGGCCTCGCGGACCCGCGGGTGCTCGGTCAGCACCGTCTGGATCTCGCCGGGCTCGATGCGATAGCCGCGGATCTTCAGCTGCTCGTCGGCGCGGCCCAGGAACTCCAGGTCCCCGTCCTGCCGCACGCGCGCCAGGTCACCGGTCCGGTACATCCGCGCGCCGGGCGGACCGTACGGGTCGGGCAGGAAGCGTTCGGCGGTCAGCGCCGGGCGGTTCGCGTAGCCGCGGGCGAGGCCCGCGCCGCTGACGTACAGCTCGCCCGGGACCCCGACGGGGGCGAGCCGCCCCTCGCCGTCCAGGACGCGGACCCGGGTGTCGTCCACGGCCCGCCCGAGCGGCACGGCGCCGCCGGCCGCGACATCGTCGGCCGTGACCCGGCGGAAGGTGACGTGGACGGTCGTCTCGGTGGGGCCGTACGCCTGGATCGGCACGGTGCGTTCCAGTCCCTGATGGGCCAGCCATTCAGCGAGATCGGACACGTCCAGGCCGTCCCCGCCGAAGACGACGGTGCGCAGGGCGAGGGCGTCCAGGCGCGCCTTGTCGCCGCCCGCCGCGGCGATCAGCGCGCGGAAGGCCACCGGTGACAGCGAGAGCGTCGTCACCTGCTGCTCGGCGAGCAGGGAGAGCAGTGCCTCGGGGTCACGGGCGACCGCCGGCGGCACGACGGACACCCGGCCGCCGTGCAGCAGCGCGCCCCAGATCTCCCAGACGGAGACATCGAAGGCGTACGAATGCAGCAGCGCCCAGACCTGCGAGGAGTCCAGGTCGATGCGATCGGCCGTGGCCGCGTAGAGCCGCAGCAGATTGCGGTGGGTGAGGGTGACACCCTTGGGCCGCCCCGAACTGCCCGAGGTGTAGATGACGTACAGGGCGTTGTCGGGCCCGGCGAGCGGCTCCGGGTCGGTGGCCGGGCGGCCGGCCAGGGTGTCGGCGTCCGTGTCGATGAGGACGAGTCCGCGCGCCCCTGCCGCCGCCTCGATGTGTGCACTGCGGGTCACGACGAGGGGCCCGCCCGCGTCGCTCAGCATGTAGGCGAGGCGGCCCTTCGGCTGGGTCGGATCGAGGGGCAGATAGGCGGCGCCGGACTTCATGACGCCGAGCAGAGCGGGCAGGAGTTCGATGTCCGGCTCCAGGAGCACGCCGACGACCGACTCGGGGCCCGCGCCGAGGGCGCGCAACTGGTGGGCGAGCCGGTTGGCCCGGGTGTTCACCTCGGCGTAGCTGAGCCGCTCGTCGCCGTACGAGACGGCGATCGCCTCGGGGGTACGGGCTGCCCATGACTCGAAGACCTCGTGCACACAGCCGTCGCCCGCGGCGAGCGTGAGCGGTGCGCCATTCCAGGTGTCGAGCAGCAACTCCCGTTCCCCCGGCGGCAGACAGGTCGCCCGTGCGTCTCCGTCGGAGTCGGCGACCATCGCCTCCAGCACGGCCCGGTACATCCCCGCCAGTCGGTCGGCGTGGTGCCGGGAGAGTGCGTGGGTGTGGGTGCGCAGGGTGAAGTAGCCGGGGGTGGTGGGCACTCCGAGCGCGAATTCGGTGGAGTCGTCGCCCTCACCGGCGTCGGTGTCGACGAGGTCGGTGTCCATCTGGTCGAAGTCCTGGAAGGTGAACAGCACATCGATGAGCCGTTGTCCGTCTCCCGCTTCACGCTGGATGGCGGGCATCGGGTAGCGCCGGTACTGCCATTGCTCGACCTCGCGGTCGAAGGTCTGCCGCACCAGTTCGCGCCAGGTGGCGGCGGTGCGTTCGAAGGGGAAGGGCAGGCTGTTGAGCTGCATGCCGTAGACCCGGTCGGCGCCCTCGAGTTCGGGCCGGGCGCTGTAGACGAGTCCGGTGAAGAAGGTGGGCTCGTCGGTGAGCATGCTCATCACCTTGAGATGGGCGGCGTGCAGCACGCTCTTCAGTGAGACGCCGGCCTCTGCGGCCAGTGCGCGCAGCCCCGGCTCCAGGTCCCGGTGCGGGACATGGATCTGGTAGTCCGCGCGGGGCGCGGTGGTGTCCGCCCAGGCGGCGGGAAGGGTGAACTTGGGGTGACGGGCCACGAGGTCGTGCCAGTAGGCACGGTCGTCGGCTGACTGGAGGGCGCGCTGTTCGGCGGCGATGAAGTCGGCGTACCGGACCGCCGGGGCCTCGACGGGCGCGGGCCTGCTTCCGTCCCGCAGGGTGCGGTAGTTGTCCAGGATCTCCATCACGAGGGAGTGGAAGGTCCAGCCCTCGGTGATGGCGTGGCACTGGGTGAAGGTGAGCCGCCAGCTCCGGTCGGTCTCGAGCAGGGCGCCGATGCGCATGAGGGGTGCGCGGGTGGTGTCGAAGACGGCGGCGCGCTCACTCGCGGTGTACGCCTCCAGTTCCGCCTGCTGCCGTTCGGCGTCCAGCTTCCGCAGATCCCGCACCTCGACGGGGACATCGGCCCGCTCGTGGACGAGCTGCATCGGCACGGAGTAGCCGGAGACCGCGAAGGAGGTGCGCAGCATCTCGTGCCGACTCGTGACCAGCGCCGCCGCGTCACGCAGAGCGTCGGCGTCGAAGGACTGCTCGTCGCGGATCCGGAACAGCGTGATGTTGTGATAGCTGTGCTGCTCCTCGTCGGCCAGCATCTCCACCAGCATCCCGAGCTGCACCTGCGACATCGGATACGCATCCGACACCCCGACAGGCACCCGCTCCCGGTCCGCGGCCGACAACAGCGCGAACCGCTCCACCGGCCGCTCCCGCTCCACCACCCCACGACCACCCACCGACGCCGCCAGCTCGGCAACCGTACGGAACTCGAACACATCCCGCACCGACACATCCACACCCGCCGACCGCAGCGCACCCACCAGCACCACCGCACGGATCGAGTGGCCGCCCAGCTCGAAGAAGTTGTCGTGGACACCGATCCGGTCGGCTTCCAGGACCTGCGACCAGGCGGTCGCCAGCAGCTCTTCGAGGGGGTTGCGGGGTGCGACGTACGCCCGCTCGCCATGGCCGAACGAGGCCTCGTCGGGTGCGGGCAGGGCCCGCCGGTCGACCTTGCCGTTGCGGTTGAGCGGCAGGGCGTCCAGCACGACGAACGCGGCGGGCGTCATATAGGCGGGCAGCCGTGCACCGCAGTGGGCGGCCAGTTCCGCTGTGGCCGGGGCCCGGCCGTCGGCCGGCACGTAGTGGGCGACGAGCCGCGGATCACCGGTCGCCGAACGGTGGGCGACGACGACGCACTCCTGGACGGCCGGGTGTTCGGCCAGGACGACCTGGATCTCGCCGAGCTCCACGCGGTAGCCGCGGATCTTCACCTGCTCGTCGATCCGACCGATGAACTCGACGACGCCTCCCTCGGTCATCCGGGTCAGATCGCCCGTGCGGTAGAGCCGGGCGCCGGGCGGACCGAACGGGTCGGGCACGAAGCGCTCGGCGGTGAGGCCCGGCTGGGCCGCGTATCCGCGCGCCACTCCCGCACCCCCCACGTAGAGCTCTCCCGGCACGCCGACGGGAACGGGGCACAGCGTGGAGTCGAGGACGAAGAGGGTCGCGCCGGGGAGGGCGCTGCCGATCGGCACGGTCTCGGCGCCGCCCGGGCGCTCCACGTCGACGGGGAAGACGGTGCTGCCGACGGAGGCCTCGGTGGGCCCGTACTCGTTGATGAGCCGGCCGGGGCCGAGGAGGCGCAGCCAGTGGTCGGCGCTGCGCCCCGGGAAGGCCTCGCCCGCCACGACGACGACCGAGGCGAGCTCCTTGGCCCGGGTGTCGTCGAGCCGGTGCGCGATGATCTCCAGATGGCCTGGGGTCAGCTTGAGGAAGCTGAAGGGGCCGGCTTCGTGCAGCAGCGGACCGAGGTCCTCGACCGGGAAGTCCTGCGCCAGGATGTGCACGCGGCGGCCGGTGACCAGGGGCGCCCAGAGGTTGGGCACGACCAGGTCGAAGGCGACGGAGGAAAAGAGAGCGGCGCCTCCGGTGCCGCGTGCCGCCAGCGTGTCGGCGGCCCAGCCGATGTGGTTCGAAAGGCCCCGGTGGGTGATCTGCACCCCCTTCGGGACACCGGTGGAGCCCGAGGTGTAGATGACGTACGCCAGCCGGTCGAGGTCTGTGGAGACCTCCGGCCGGGTGGCGGGGCGGCGGTTGATGGAGGCCGACGACTCGGGCCGGTCCAGGACGACCTGGTGACCCTCGAAGGCGTCGGCGAGCCGGTCGCTGTGGGCCGTCGCGGTCACCAGGAGTCGGGCGCCCGCGGCGCCCAGCATCCTGGCGGTACGGGCCGCGGGCTGGCCCGGGTCCAACGGCAGGTAGGCGGCGCCCGCCTTCCATACGGCGAGCAGGGAGACGATCAGCTCCGGACCGCGGTCGAGGAGGACTCCGATCACGGACTCGGGGCCGGCTCCGAGCGCGCGCAGCTCATGGGCGAGCCGGTTGGCCCCGGCATCGGTCTCGGCGTAGGTCAGCCGGTCCTCCCCGTAGGTGACGGCAGTCTCCTCGGGGGTGCGGACCGCCCAGGACTCGAAGAGCTCGGGGACCGTCGCGACAGCGGTCACCGGGGCCGCGGTGGCACTCCATTCCTCGACGAGCAGCTCCCGTTCGCCCTCGGGGAGGAAGGTGTCGCGTGCGTCCCCGTCGGTGTCCGCGACCATCGCTTCGAGCACCGCCCGGTACATCCCGGCGAGGCGGTCGGCGTTCTCCCGCGTCATGACGTGGGTGTGCGACATCAGCACCACGTGGCCGCCCACCGCCAGGGTGGCGAGGGCGAATTCGGTGAGTGAGTCGTCGATGCTCGCCCCGAAGTCCACGAGTTCGGTGTCCACCTGGTGGAAGTCCAGGTAGCTGAAGCGGACATCGAGCAGCCGGGCGCCGTCGCCCTTCTCGCGCTGGATGGCGGGCATCGGGAACCGCCGGTGCGGCCAGAGCTCGACCTCCCGGTCGAAGGTGCGGCGCACCAGTTCGCGCCAGGTGGTGACGGCGGTGCGGTCGTATCCGAACGGCAGGCTGTTGAGGTACATGCCGTAGACCCGGTCGGCGCCCTCCGCCTCGGGCCTGGCGTTGCAGACGAGTCCGGTGAAGAAGGTGGGCTCGTCGGTGAGCATGCTCATCACCTTGAGATGCGCGGCGTGCAGCACGCTCTTCAGTGAGACACCGACCTCGGCGGCCAGCGCGCGCAGCCCGGCGTCGAGGTCCTGGTAGGGAATGCGTACCCGGTAGTTGTCCCGCGGTTTGCCCAGGTCACCGGCCCAGGCGGCCGGGAGGGAGAACGTCGCGTGGCGATCGACGACGTCGTGCCAGTAGGCGCGGTCGTCCGCGGAGGCCAGCGAGCGCTGTTCGGCGGCGATGAAGTCGGCGTACCGGACCGCCGGGGGCTCGACGGGCGCCGGCAGGCTTCCGTCCCGCAGGGTGCGGTAGGTGTCCAGGATCTCCATCACGAGGGAGTGGAAACTCCAGCCCTCCAGGATGGAGTGGCATTCGGTGAGTCCGAACCACCAGCTGCCTTCGTCGATCACATGGGCCGAGATCCGGATCATGGGGGCCTGCGTGGTGTCGAAGACGGCGGCGCGCTCACTCGCGGTGTACGCCTCCAGTTCCGCCTGCTGCCGTTCGGCGTCCAGCTTCCGCAGATCCCGCACCTCGACGGGGACATCGGCCCGCTCGTGGACGAGCTGCATCGGCACGGAGTAGCCGGAGACCGCGAAGGAGGTACGCAGCATCTCGTGCCGGCTCGTGACCAGCGCCGCCGCGTCACGCAGAGCATCGGCGTCGAAGGGCTGCTCGTCGCGGATCCGGAACAGCGTGATGTTGTGATAGCTGTGCTGCTCCTCGTCGGCCAGCATCTCCACCAGCATCCCGAGCTGCACCTGCGACATCGGATACGCATCCGACACCCCGACAGGCACCCGCTCCCGGTCCGCGGCCGACAACAGCGCGAACCGCTCCACCGGCCGCTCCCGCTCCACCACCCCACGACCACCCACCGACGCCGCCAGCTCGGCAACCGTACGGAACTCGAACACATCCCGCACCGACACATCCACACCCGCCGACCGCAGCGCACCCACCAGCACCACCGCACGGATCGAGTCCCCGCCGAGCTCGAAGAAGTTGTCGTGGACACCGATCCGGTCGCCGTCGAGAACCTGCGACCAGGCGGTGGCTATCTGCTCCTCGAGGGGGTTGCGGGGCGCGAGGTACTGCCCGCCGGTGTGAAGGCTGTGCTGCTCGGGTGCGGGCAGGGCGCGCCGGTCCAGCTTGCCGTTCGCGGTGAGCGGCAGGGCGTCCAGCACGACGAACGCGGCGGGGACCATGTAGGAGGGCAGGCGTTCCCCCAGGGCGGCCCTGAGCGCGCCGCCGTCGGGGGCGCGTCCGGCCTCCGGCACGACGTACGCGATCAGCCGTCGGCCCACGGCGTCGTCGTCGCGCACCACCACCGCGGCGTCGCGGACGCCGGGCCGGCCGGCCAGGGCGGCCTGGATCTCGCCGAGTTCGATGCGGTAGCCACGGATCTTCACCTGGTCGTCGATACGGCCCAGGAAGTCCAGGGTGCCGTCCGGATTGCGCCGGGCGAGGTCGCCGCTGCGGTAGAGACGCGCGCCGGGCGGACCGAACGGATCGGGGACGAAACGCTCGGCGGTGAGCGCGGGGCGGCCGAGATAGCCCCGGGTGACGCCGGGACCTCCGACGTGGATCTCGCCCGGCACTCCGGCCGGCACGACCTGCCCGTGGCGGTCCAGGAGGTGGATGGTCAGATCCTCCAGCGGGCGCCCGACCGGGTTGCCACCGGCTGTCAGGTCGTGCTCGGTGATGCGGTGGTACGTCGAGTGGACGGTGGTCTCCGTGATGCCGTACATGTTCAGCAGCTGCGGTCGGTCGAGACCCAGCCGCTCCACCCACGGAGCCAGCTCGGCGAACTCCAGCCGCTCCCCCGCGAACACCACTGCCCTCAAAGCCAGTTGACCGATCCGCGGATCGCCCGACCCCGCGGCGCCGACGAGCGACCGGAAAGCCGAGGGCGTCTGGTTGAGCACCGTCACCCCGTGCCGGACCAGCAGATCGAGGAAATCGTCCGGCGACCGGGCGACGTCGAACGGCACCACCACCAGCCGCCCACCGTGCGCCAGCGCACCCCACAACTCCCACACCGACACATCGAAGGCATAGGAGTGGAACAGCGGCCACACATCGTCGGCGCGGAACGCGTAGTGCCTGCGGGCGATGGCATGCAGCCGCCACACCTGGGTGTGGCTCACACACACACCCTTCGGGCGCCCCGTGGAGCCGGAGGTGTAGATGACATAGGCCAGCGCGTCCGGGCCTGCCGTGCTGGAGGCGGGGTTCGCCTCGGACTCGGCCGCGATCGCGACCGCGTCGTGGTCGAGGACGACGATCCGCCCCGCGTACACGCCGGCGAGCCGCTCGGCGTACTCCGAGGTGGTGACGACGACCGGCGCCCCGGTGTCGCCGAGCACGAACCCCCACCGGTCGACCGGGTGCGAGGGGTCCAACGGCACGTAGGCGGCGCCGGACTTCAGCACGCCGAGCAGGGCGGGGACGAGGTGGCTGCCGCGTCCGAGGCAGACGCCGACCAGATCCTCGGTGCCCACGCCGAGCGCCTTGAGGTGGTGGGCGATCCGGTTGGCGCGGGCGTTGAGTTCCCCGTACGACAGCGCCTCGTCGCCGGCGACGACGGCGACCGCGGCGGGGTTCTCGGCCGCACGGTCCTGGAAGACCTCGTGCATCGGCCGTGCGTCACCGGCCGGCCGCACCGCGGGCGGCGCCACGACGGCGCTCTCCCGCTCGCCGTGGAGCGGCAGCCGGGTGACGGGGCTGTCCGGGGAGGCGACCAGGCCGTCGAGCAGACGCAGGAAGGATGCGGCGAAGCCGTCCATCCACGGCTGGTCGAAGAGCGCGGTGGCGTACTCCAGCTGGCCGCGCAGGTTGCCGCCCGCTGTCTCCTCGATCTGCAGCGCGAGGTCGAACTTCGCGGTGAGCCAGGGGAGTTCGACGACCGAGGTGGCGATTCCGGGCAGGTCGAGCGCGCCGTCCGCCGCCTCGTGCAGGGTGAAGGCGATCTGGAACAGCGGGGTGCGGGAGGTGTCGCGGGCCGGGGCGAGCTCGTCGACCAGGCGCGCGAAGGGCACCTCCTGGTGGTCGAAGGCGCCGAGTACCGTGCTCCGCGCCGCGGCGATCAGCTCGGTGAAAGCCGGTTCGCCCTGCCAGGTTCCGCGCATCACGAGGGAGTTGATCCCGTAGCCGATGACGTTCTGGAGTTCGGGGCGGGTGCGCTCGGAGACGACGGTGCCGACCGCGATGTCGTCGCGTCCGGTATAGCGGGACAGCAGCGCCTGGAACGCGGCGAGCAGCGTCGTGTAGAGGGTGACGCCGTGCTCCTTGGACAGGGCGCGCAGCCCGGCGGCCAGGGGTTCCGGCAGCTCCAGCGGTACGGCAGCGCCCCGCCAGTCCCGCACCGGCGGCCTGGGCCGGGCAGTGGGGAGCTCGGCGGGCGTACTGTCGGCGAGGAGGCCGCGCCAGTAGCCGAGGCGACGGTCGAGCTCGGGACCGGCGATACGGCTCCGCTGCCATGCGGCGAAGTCGGCGTACTGCACGGGCAGTGCGGGCAGCGGTGACGGGCGGCCGGCGGCGAACGCGCCGTAGAGCGCGCCCAGTTCACGCTCGAACACCTGGATGGACCATGCGTCGCAGGCGATGTGGTGGAACACCACGGCCAGCAGGTGGTCGTCCTCCGCGAGCCGGATCAGCCGGGCGCGGACCGGCCACTGGCCCGCCAGATCGAAGGGCGCGGCAGCGGCCTCGGCCGCCAGGTCGGCGGCCTTCTGCTCGCGTGCGGCGGCGGGCAGCGCTCCGAGGTCCGTGACCGGCAGGTCCGGGGTGCCCGACGGGTCGACGACCTGGACGGGTTCGCCGTTCTCCAGGCGGTAGCGGGTGCGCAGGATCTCGTGCCGGGCGACGATCTCGGTGTACGCGGCGTGGAGGGCTCCGAGGTCGAGCGGTCCGCGCAGGCGGCGAAGGACCGGCACCAGGTACTCGGGGCTCTCCGGGTCGAGGCTGCTCAGGAACCAGAGCTGCTGCTGCCCGAAGGAGAGCGGCAGGGTACCTTCGCGGTCGGCGCGCGGAATACCCGCGCGGGGAGCCGCGCGGCGCCCGGCGAGCCGCTGCCGCAGCAATTCCTCGCGGGCCGCCGCCACGGCGGTGGCGGACTTCTCGGTCTCTCCGGCGCTCATATCTCTCGTTCCTCCGCCAGCATCGGGTCCGTCAGCAGTGCGGCGTCGTCGAGCCGCGCGATGTCCGCTCTGAGCTGTGTCTCAACCTCGGCGGCCAGCTCGGCCACCGAGGGCATGTCGAAGACCTTGCGCACCGGCAGGTCGATGTCGAACTGCTCCTGGACCGCGGCCACCAGCCGCAGCGCGAGCAGGGAATTCCCGCCGAGCTCGAAGAAGTTGTCGTGGACCCCGATCCGCTCGGTGTGCAGGATCCGGGCCCAGATGTCGGTGACGGCCTCTTCGGCCTGGCTGCGGGGGGCCACATAGTCCCCGCCCGTGTGGAGGCTCTGCTGCTCCGGTGCGGGCAGGGCCCGTCGGTCCAGCTTGCCGTTCGCGGTCAGCGGCAGGGCGTCCAGCACGACGAAGGCCGCGGGCACCATGTACGACGGCAACCGGTCGGCCAGGGCCGCCCGCAGCTCACCGCCGTCGGCGGAGGCGTCGGGTGCCATGACCACGTAGGCGACCAGCCGGCGGTCGCCCGGCCGGTCCTCCCGTACCACCACCGCCGCGTCGCGGACGGCCGGCCGATCGGCCAGGGCGGCCTGGATCTCGCCGAGTTCGATGCGGTAGCCGCGGATCTTCACCTGGTCGTCGATACGGCCCAGGAAGTCCAGGGTGCCGTCCGGGTTGCGCCGGGCGAGGTCGCCGCTGCGGTAGAAGCGCGCGCCGGGCGGACCGAACGGATCGGGCAGAAAACGCTCCGCGGTGAGTCCCGGCCGCCCCAGGTAGCCACGGGCGACGCCCGGTCCGCCGACATGGATCTCGCCGGTGACGCCGACGGGCACGGTCTGTCCGTGGCGGTCGAGCAGATGGATCCGCAGATCCTCCAGCGGGCGCCCGACCGGGTTGCCACCGGCTGTCAGGTCGTGCTCGGTGATGCGGTGGTACGTCGAGTGGACGGTGGTCTCCGTGATGCCGTACATGTTCAGCAGCTGCGGTCGGTCGAGACCCAGCCGCTCCACCCACGGAGCCAGCTCGGCGAACTCCAGCCGCTCCCCCGCGAACACCACTGCCCTCAGAGCCAGCTGATCGATCCGCGGATCGCCCGACCCCGCCGCGCCGACGAGCGACCGGAAAGCCGAGGGCGTCTGGTTGAGCACCGTCACCCCGTGCCGGACCAGCAGATCGAGGAAATCGTCCGGCGACCGGGCGACGTCGAACGGCACCACCACCAGCCGCCCACCGTGCGCCAGCGCACCCCACAACTCCCACACCGACACATCGAAGGCATAGGAGTGGAACAGCGGCCACACATCGTCCGCGCGGAAGCCGTAGTGCCGGTCCCCGACGGCGAGCAGGCGCCACACCTGAGTGTGGCTCACGCACACACCCTTCGGGCGCCCCGTGGAGCCCGACGTGTAGATGACGTACGCCGTCGAGTCCGGCCCGGCCGGCAGCGGCGCCGGGTTCGACGGCTCCGCGTCCGCCCCACCCCGTTCCTGCGGCGCTTCCTCGTCGAGGACGATCAGGGTCCCGGAGTGGATCCGCCCCAGCCGTTCGGCGAACTCCGAGGTGGTGACCACGAGCGAGGCCGCCGTGTCACCGAGGATGAACTCCCAGCGATCCAGGGGATGCGCCGGGTCCAGCGGAACGTACGCGGCGCCCGACTTCAGTACGCCGAGCAGGGCGGGCACCAGCTCGGGGCCGCGCTCCAGGCACACGCCGACCAGGGCCTCTGGTCCGGCGCCCAGCGCCCTCAGTCGGTGGGCCAGCCGGTTCGCTCGCGCGTTCAGCTCGCCGTACGTCAGCTCGGTTTCACCCGCGACGACGGCCACCGCGCCGGGGGTCGCCGCGGCCCGCTCCTCGAAGACCTCGTGCATCGTCCTGGCCTGCCCGGCGTCGTCCACGGCGGCGGGTGCGACAAGGGCCTGCTCGGCGGCGCCGAGCAACGGAGCCTGCGAGATACGGCCGGACGGGTCGCTCGCCAGGGCGTCGAGAAGCCGTACGAAGCCGGCCGCGAGATTCTCCACCCAGCCCCGCTCGAAGAGCGCCGTGGCGTACTCGATCTGGCAGCGCGCCCCGCCGCCCGGCTCCAGATGGACGAAGAGCGTGAGGTCCGTCTTGGCGGTCCGCCAGCTGTCGCCGAGGAGAGCCAGGTCGCTGTCGCTGAGCGCGGACCCGGTCTGGCCTTCGTCGAGCAGGTCGAAGGCGGCCTGGTAGAGCGGGGTGCGTGAGCGGTCGCGGTCGCCGAAGGCATCCACGAGGCGCTCGAAGGGGAGGTCCTGGTGGGCGAAGGCGGTCAGGACCGTGTCCCGTATCCGCTCCAGCACCGCCGTGAACGTCGGGTCGCCGCCGAGATCGCAGCGGAGCACGAGGTTGTTGAGGAAGCAGCCCGCGACCCCGGCGCTCTCGGGCCTGGTGCGGCCCGAGACCGGTGTGCCGACCGCGATGTCCTCGCTGCCCGTGTACCGGGAGAGCAGGGCGGAGAAGGCGGTGAGCAGGGTCATGAAGGGGGTGGCCCCGTGGTGCTGGCCGAGGGCGAGTGCCTGCTTCGTCACGCCGTGCGGGACATGGAAGCCGACCACCGAGCCGCTGATGTCGCGTTCGGCGGGCCGCGGGCGAGCCGTGGGGAGATCGAGCGGGGCGATTCCGTCGAGGGCCTCGCGCCAGTGGGTGAGCTGTCGTGCGCTCTCCTCGTCGCCGGACTGCTCCCGCTGCCTGACGGCGAAATCCGCGTACTGCAGAGGCAGTTCCGGAAGGTGCTCCGCATCTGGCGTGAGGCAGAGCGCGCGGAGGTCGTTCTCCAGCAGGACCGACGACCAACCGTCCGAGGCGATGTGATGGATGGTCAGGACCAACAGGTCTTCTTCTCCGGGAGTGCGGATCAGCCGGGCCCGCCAGACCGGTCCCTGCTCCAGGTCGAAGCCCTGGGCCAGCTGCGCAGCCAGGTGCGGGGCCGGGCCCTCGGGGCCGGCGTCCAGTGCCTGGAAGTCCACCGCGCTGTGCGCGTCGGCCCGTTGGCGGGGCTCGCCGTGCTCGCTGACGTACCGCGTACGGAGGATCTCGTGCCGGTCCGCCAGGGCGCGCAGCGCCGTGCGGACGGCCTCCGGGGCGGTGGCGGCGGGCAGGCGCAGCAGGACGGGGGTGACCCATTCGGCGCTCGCCGGGTTCATCCGGTCCAGGAACCAGATGCGTTCCTGCGCGAAGGACAGCGGGAGCGGCGCGTCCCGGTCGGCCGCCGTGACCGTGGCCGCGTCGTCGGTCGGGGCGCCGCGGTCGAGCAGCTGGGCCTGTTCGGCCACGGTGGTGGCAGCGAAGAGGTCTCGGAGTTCGATGCGGCGGCCGGTGGCGGCGGTGAGACGGCCGAGCAGCCGGGTCATGTGGAGCGAGGTGCCGCCGAGGCGGAAGAAGTCGTCGTGTGCACCGACGGTGTCCGTGCCGGTGCCGAGCAGTTCGGCCCAGACGCGGGCGACGAGCCGCTCGTCGTCGGTGCGGGGCCCGACCGCCGCCGGCCCGTCGTCGACCGTGCCGGGGTCGGGCAGGGCGCTTCGGTCGACCTTTCCGCTGGCGTTGAGCGGGAAGGCGTCGACCGTCACATAGACGGAGGGGATGAGGGCCTCGGTGAGGCTGCCCCGGAGAAAGGCCCGGAGTTCGGCGGCGGGCACGGGTTCGGCACGGGGGACGACGTACGCGGCCAGGCGCGCGGTGTCGTCGGGGGCCTTGAACGGGGTGACGACCGCACCGCTGAGACCGGGGTGCGCGGCGAGCGCGGCTTCGGCCTCGCCGGGTTCGACACGGGTTCCGTTGATCTTGACCTGGTGGTCCACCCGGCCGACGTACTCCAGCACGCCGTCCGAGCGCCAGCGAGCCCTGTCGCCCGTGCGGTACAGCCGTTCGCCCGCCGCGCCGTAGGGGTCGGGGACGAAACTCGCGGCGGTCGCCCCCGGGCGCCCCAGGTAGCCGCGGGCCACTCCGGGGCCCCCCGCGTACAGTTCGCCCGGCACTCCGACGGGCACCGGTGTCCCGGCCGTGTCGAGCACCAGGACGCGCATGGAGTCGATGGGGCGGCCGATGGGTACGGGGCCCTGCTCCCTGTCCGGGTGGACGGGGTGGGCGGTGACGTCGATGGAGCACTCGGTGGGGCCGTAGGTGTTCCAGATTCCGGTGCGGATGCGGTCGGGCAGCCGTCGGCAGAGGTCCGCGTGCAGGGGCTCTCCCGCGCAGAACAGCAGCCGCAGTTCCGTGCAGTGGGCCCAGCCGTCCTCGTCGGCGAGCAGCCGCAGCACGGAGGGCACCACCTGGAGGACCGAGATGCGCTGTTCGGCCACCGCCCGCAACAGCAGCGCGGGGTCGCGTTCGGCGCCCTCGGGGGCCATGACGACGGTGCCTCCCGCCGTCAGCGGGGCGAAGATCTCCCAGCCCGCGGCGTCGAAGCTCATCGTGGTCTTCTGGAGGATCCGGTCGTCCGGGCCGATACCGTGTCTGCGGACGGTCCAGCCGACGCGGTTCGCGATGCCCGCATGGTCGACGAGGACGCCCTTGGGACGGCCGGTGGATCCCGAGGTGTAGATGACATACGCGGCCGCCGCCGGGGACACGGGTCCCGGCAGGGCGGTCGCGGGCTGCGCGGCGATTCGGTCCCGCTCCTCGTCCAGGCACAGGGCGGCGACGGGCAGGTCGCGGAGGGCGCCCCGGGCGGTGGGCCCGTCGGTGATGACGACACGCGCTGCCGTGTCGTCCAGGACCCACTCCAGGCGGGCACGCGGATGCCCGGGATCCAGCGGTACGTACGCCGCGCCGGCCTTCCAGACGGCGAGGAGCGCCACCACGAGGCCGATGCCGCGCGGCAGGCAGACGGCGACGAGGTCCTCGGGGCCGATACCGCGGTCGCGCAGGGCATGTGCGAGACGGTTGGACCTCCGGTCGAGCTCGGCGTAACCGAGCCGGTCCCGACCGGAGAGCACGGCGAGGGCGTCGGGGGTCCTGGCCGCCTGCAGTTCGAATCGCGCGGGCAACAGCTCCGTACCGGAACGGTCGGTCTCTGACGTCCGCGGCCACATCTGGGATTCCACCCCTGCTCCTCTTCACCTCTGGGCCGGCGCAGCGGGCGAGGGGCCGCCGCATACCCGCCGCGGCCCCTCGCCGTCGCTCCCGCTCCCGCTCCTGCTGCCTGCGTGCGCCGTTGTCAGACGGCGCTGTGCTGCTCTTCCATGCGCCGGCGCAGGCTCAGCGGGCGCATGTCGGTCCAGACCTCCTCGATCCGGGCCAGGCACTCGGCACGGGTGCCGCGAGTCCCCTCCTGGTGCCAGCCGGCGGGGAGTTCCCGGTCGGCGAGCCAGATCGAGTACTGGAGTTCGTCGTTGTGGACGACGAGGTAGGTCCGGTCGTCGCTCTGCTCTTCGGCCATCGGTGGCCTCCTTCTCGTCTGCGGAATCGGGGTCAGCGGCCCGAGGCCTCGGGTACGGCTGCGGGTGCGGCTTCTGCTGCCGTGAGGAAGTCGTCGACGGCGACGCCGAGCTGCTGCTTCTGCGCCTCCTCGTACACCAGCTGGGCGACGGCGAGGTCGAGCACACCGAGGCCGAACGGCGAGACGATGACGGTGCGTTCGGGGTCGCGGCGGAACGACGTGGCACCCCCGACCAGTTCCCCGATCGACGCGTCGATGAAGTCGCGGTTCCCGGAGAGCTGCTGGGCCAGATCCGGGGAGGTCCGCTCGCGGCAGACATGGTCGGCGTCGTCGACGACGTTCTGTGCGTCGAGGAGCGTCTGTGGACGGATGTCCCGCAGCGAGACGTTGAGGACCGTGGAGCCCGGTCGGAAGGCGTCCACCGGCAGATACGGTTCCGCGGAGGTGGTGGCCAGCGAGACGAGCGAGTGCGCGGCCAGTGCCTGCGCCTGCTCGCGCGCCACGGTCACGGTGATGCCCGGGGCCTTCTCCTCGGCCGTGCGGACGAAGGCGGCGGCCCGTACCGGGTCCTGGTCGTACACGGTCGCCTCGGTCAGCGAGGGCAGCCGGGTACTGAGGAAGTGCAGGATCTCCGCGTTGATGACCCCGCAGCCGATGAGCGTGACGCCGGTGGTGCCCGCACCCCCGTCGGGCAGCAGCAGTCCGGCGGCGAGCGCCGCGCCGGCCGCGGTGCGCTTCGCCGAGATCAGCGAGGCCTCGATCACCGCCTGCGGGTGGCCGTTGAGCAGCGAGCTGAGCACGATCACCGCGCTGGCGCGGTCGACGCCCGCCCGGATGTTCCCGGGAAAGGAAGCGATCCATTTCATTCCGGCGGAAGGGTTGTCGCCGCCGATGAATGCGGGCAGTCCGATGATGCGGTTGGCCGGCGCGTCGGGAAAACGGAGAAAGGTGGAGTGCGGTAGTGAGGTGCGTCCCTCGTCATGGAGCCGGTACGCGTTCGCCACCAGGTCGATCAGTTCGGCGGAGCGGCTTTCGAGAATGCCGCTCACCTCGCTCTTGCGGACAATCAGCATTCCTGTGCCACCTGGCCTTCCTTGTCCTTCCAGAGATGGGTGACGTCACCGAAGTTCGCACGCACCCAGTTGTCGGAGTAGATCGTGTCGAGATAGCGGTCGCCGCCGTCGGGGAAGATCAGCACACAGGTGGCGCCGTCCTCGATGGATGGGCTGAGCTTCTCCAGCGCGGCGACGGTCGCCCCGGAGGAGCCGCCGGCCAGGATCGATTCGCGCCGGGACAGCCGTCGGCAACCGGTCACGCACTCCAGGTCCGTGATGTGGACGATCTCGTCCGGTGTGCTGGTGTCCAGCAGGGCGGGACGCACGGAGGCGCCGTGGCCCGGGATCAGCCGGCGCTCGGTGGTGGTCGGCGGACCGAACAGCACACTGCCGACCGCGTCGACCGCGACGACCTTGGTGCCGAGGCCGTGCTCACGGATGTACTCCCCGCAGCCCCGCAGCGTCCCGGTGGTGCTCGCCGCGCAGAACAGGTAGTCGACCCGGCCGTCGAGCGCCTGCGCGATCTCGCGCATCGTCGAACGGTGGGCGCGGGGGTTGAGCGGGTTGGCGTACTGGTTGGGCCAGAAGGAGTGCGGCAGCGCGGCCACGAGTTCCCGTACCCGGCGCAGCCGCATCGGCAGGAACTCGCCGGTGACCGGGTCGGCCTCGGTGACCACCTCGACCTCGGCGTGCAGCGCCTTCAGCACGGCGAGGTTCTGGTCGGTGGTCTTGGCGTCCACGACGCAGACGAAGCGGAGGCCGAAGTAGCCGCAGACCTGGGCCAGCCCGATGGCCAGATTCCCGGAGCTGGACTCGACCACGACCGAACGGCCGGGCTGGATCCCGCCGTTGCGGATCTCCTCCAGGAGCATGCTGATCGCCGAGCGGTCCTTGATGCTGCCGCCCGGGTTGAACCGCTCCATTTTGGCGAATACCCTGCCGCCGAATCCGGGGACGAGCCTTTCCAGTTCCACCAGCGGCGTATTACCTATCGTCGAGAGTATTCCCTTGAGACTTTCTTCTGCCACGATTTACCCTTCGCCACCGCGGATCGTCCGGCATACAAATGATGAAGGCGTGCTCTATAGCCGCTCTATACAGTCCCTGACCCCATGGCCAGCAGCTCCGCGAGATCGGCACGATCCACCAGCGCGATGGCTTCTATTTCCGCTCCGGGATCGTCCGTGGCCCGGTCGAGCAGCCGCGCGTAACGCTGGGCGAACCGCTCGACGGTGCCGGCGTCGAAGAGGTCGGTGTCATAGCTGAAGACCGCGTCGAGCGTGTCTCCGCTCTGCTCGATCCGCAGCATGAGGTCGAACTGCCCCTCCTGCTGCGGGACTCCGATCCGGGCGACGGTCAGCCCTTCGTACGGCCGGGCGTCCCCTTCGCCGTCGGCGCGTACGGGGCCGAGCCGCGGCTCCGTACGGTCCGTGGCGATCAGGGTGACGGCGGTACGGAACGGCGGGGTGCGCCGGTCCGGCGCGGCGGCCAGCAGGGCGCCCGGATGTGCGGCGTGTGCCAGGCCCCGGACGAGCTGCCGCTGGGCGGCCAGGACCGCGTCGCTCATGCGGTCGCCGGGCCGGAAACTCCCGCGTACCGGCACGGTGTTGACGAAGTACCCCACCGCGGCCTCGGTCCGGCGGCCCGCTCCGAGGGCGCCGCGGGTGGACATCGGGCAGCCGACCAGGGCGTCCGGCTGTCCCGAGTGGCGGTACAGCGTGGCCTGGAAGACGCCGAGGAGAAAGGCGAACGGTGTGACGTCGAGTGAGCGTGCGGCCTTCGTCAGCCGCTCGACCGTGCTCGTGGGCAACGGGAGTTCATGGGTGGCCCCGCGGAACCCCTGGGTGGCCGGGCGCGGCCGGTCGGTCGGCAGCTCGGCGGGGAGCGCGCCGACGCGCACCTGGCGCCAGTACGCCGCTCCCCGGGCGCCCCGGGCCGAGGAGAGGAGCCGTCGTTCGGCCGCCACCTGCTCGGCATGGATGTCCGGGCCGGCGCCCGCCGATACGGGGTCCGGGGCGGAGCCGTCGGCGAACTCCCGGTGCAGGGTGAGGAGCTCGCGCAGGATCAGGTGGTGCGAGGCGTAGTCGCTGACGATGTGGTGGGTGGCGATGACCAGCACCGCGTCCTGCGCGTCCCGCCGCAGCAGCGTGACGCGGAACGGCGGCTCCACGTCGATCCGGAAGGCCTCCTGGGCGCACTCCCGGACCAGCGCGTGCAGGTGCGTGTCCGTGGCGTCCGGCAGCTCCCGGACGGTGAGGGCGTCCTGGTCCGGGCTGTCGAGCACGGTGCGGTACGGCTCCCCGCCCGCACCCTCGCCGTCCCCTTCCGCGAATACCGAACGCAGCAGGGGATGCCTGGCCGCGACGGTGCGAACGGCCGCGGAGAGCGCGTCGCTGTCCAGCGGCCCCCGCAGCCGTACCGGCAGCACGATGGTGTAGGCGGCGCTCTCGGGCGCCAGCCGGTGGGCCAGCCACAGCGCCTGCTGGCTCGCCGAGAGGGGCAGGGTCCGATCGGTCGGTGGCATGCTGCGGCTCCCGGTGGGTAGGGCGGCCGCCGCGCCGGTCGGACCGGAGAACGCGAAGGGCCGGAAGGCTGAGCGGAACTGCCCGCCGGAGTCGTCCGGCTGAACAGGCCCCCACCTTCCGGCCCTTGGCTATATCCGGGCTATACGCCACCGCCTCGGCTGCCCGCGGGTACCGCGGCCGGCGTGGGCAGTTCGCCCGCCGCGGGCGGAGCGGTGTCCGTGCCGACGGGTCGGCCCGGCCACCAGAAGGTACGGCCGACGTCCAGGGCCAGGGCCGGGACGAGGACGGACCGCACCAGGAAGGTGTCGATCAGGACACCGACGGCCACGACGATGCCGATCTCGATGAACGCCACCTGCGGGGCCGTGGTGAGAGCGGCGAACGTCGCCGCCAGCACCGCGCCGGCGCTGGTGATGACGCCGCCGGTGGAGGTGAGTCCGCTCAGTACGCCGGCGCGGTGGCCGCGGTGACCGACCTCCTCGCGGATCCGGTGGATGAGGAAGATGTTGTAGTCGACGCCGAGTGCCACCAGGAACAGGAAACCGATCAGCATGACCTGGATGTCCACCGCCGGGAATCCCAGGACGTGCTGGAACAGCTGCCAGCTGATGCCGAGGGCGGCGAAGTAGGACAGCACCACGGTCGCCATCAGCAACAGGGGCGCGACCAGGGCCCGGAGCAGGACGACCAGGATGAGGAAGACCACGGCGAGCACCAGCGGGATCACCACCTTGCGGTCGTGGGCCTGCGCCTCGGTCTTCTCCTGTGCCATCGCGGTGGGGCCCCCGACCTGGGCGTCGGCGCCGGGGACGGCGTGCACGGCGGTGCGGATGCGGTCGACCGTACGGGCCGCCGCCGCACTGTCCGGGCTGTCCTTCAGTACGGCTCGGGTGCTGGAGAGAGTGCCGTCCGTGGACTTCTCCGGTGCGGCGACCTCGGCAACCCCGTCGATGCCCTTCAGCGCGGCGGCGACCGCTGGTGCGGCCCCGGCCTTGCTGATCACCTCGGCGGGCCTGCTCTGGCCGGCCGGGTAGTGGTCGGCGAGGAGTTCCTGGCCGGCGATCGAGCCGGGCTTGCCGACGATGAGGTGCTGGTCGTCGAGACCGGTCTTCAGGCCGAGCGAGCCGAGGGCCAGCACCGTGAGGACCAGGGCGGAACCGATCCACACCAGGCGCGGACGGCGGGAGATCCTGCCGCCGACACGGTCCCACAGGCGGTGGTTGGCGTTCTTCACAGCCACTCCGGCGCGCGGCACATTGGGCCAGAAGACCCAACGTCCGAGGATCACCAGAACGGCCGGGAAGAGCGTGGTCATCGCGGCGAGACCGCAGATGATGGCGATGGCTCCGGCCGGGCCGAGCGTGTAGTTGAAGCCGACGTCCGCCTGCGTCAGGCAGAGCAGCCCGATGCTGACGGTCGCCGCGGACGCGGCGATCGCGGGGACGGCCCTGCGGACCGCGGTCTGCATGGCCTCGTGCCGGTCCTCGTGGACCCGCAGTTCCTCCCGGTAGCGGGCCAGCAGCAGCATCGCGTAGTCGGTGCCGACACCGAACAGCAGAGCTGTCACGACGATCTCGTTGCCGCCGCCGACCGTGAGCCCGAAGCCCTTGGCGAGGAGGTACGAGACGGCCTGCGTGGTGAGGAACGCGACGCCGACGGTGAGCAGGGGCAGCAACCACAGGATGGCGCTGCGGTACGTGATCAGGAGCAGGGCGGCGACGACGAGGACCGTGATGAGGGTCAGCGCGCGACCGGTCGACTCCCGGGCGTCGGCGGCGTCCAGCGAGTTGCCCGCCGGGCCGGTGAGTTTGGCTTCGAGGCCCTCCGGCCGGTCGGCGGTGGCCCGGTCCCGCACCTTCTCCGCGTTGTCCGCGAGTGCGGTGCTGTCCTCCTTGTCGAGGGGCACGAACGCGGTCAGCGCCTTGCCGTCGTCGGACGGCCTGGCCGGCCCGACCTCGCCGGCCGCGAAGCTCGCGAACTCCTTGATGTCGGAGGCGACCTTGGCCTTGTCCTCTGCGGTCAGCCCGCTGTCCCGTACGTAGACGACGATGCCGAGGGAGATCTTGCCGTCGGCGAACCGGTCGGCGAGCCCGGCGACATCGGTGGACTCGGCCCCTCGGGGCAGCTCGATGGTCAGCTCGTCCTTCTCGATCTCCGAGAGCTGTCCGGCGAGGGGCACGGACGCGACGACGATGATCAGCCAGGTGATCAGCGTCAGCCACTTGCCCTTCCTTCCTCCCGGTAATTTCAGGAGCCGGTCGGCCCAGCGGTGCGGTCGTGACATGGGGACTCCTCGTCCAGGGTGTGGGATGTGCGGGGCACGGGTGCGTGGTGCGTGGGGGAGCGGTTCAGGCGGCGGGCTGTTCGGCGAGCGCCGCCTCCGCGTCGTGGCGTTGGATCCAGGAGGTGTCGGCGACGAGCGCCTTCATCTCCTGGCCGGACTGTTTGCGGGCCTGCAGACCGGCCGGGCCGCCGCCCAGGCGCTGCGAGCCACTGTCGCGGCTGCCCAGCTGGACCCGTGCGGTGTGGGCCAGGCGGACCGTCTCGTACCGCCGCAGTGCCGCGGCGATGCCCTGTGGACTCGGGGTCTCCCCCGCATCGGCGACGCAGGCCGCCAGGACGACGGCGTCCTCGATGGCCTGGCTGGCGCCCTGGCCGTGATGCGGAAGCATCGGGTGGGCCGCGTCGCCGAGGAGCGTGGTGCGCGCGGTGCTCCAGCGGGTCAGCGGCTCCCGGTCGCACAGCGTCCAGTGGCCGGCCTCGTCCGCGGCGTCGACCAGCTCCTGCACGGTGGGGTCCCAGCCCTGGAACGCCTTGGCGACCAGGTCCAGCTCGGCCGGCCGGCTCCAGGACTCGCGCCGCTGCACCTCGTCGCTCTCGGGGATCACGGCGACGAAGGACAGCTGCTGCCCCGCGCTCACCGGGGCGGTGAGCATGCGACCGCCGGGACCGGCCCACACGTACATGTCCTGGGCGTCGAGCCGGGGCATCCGGTCCATGGGGACGAGCCCGCGCACCGCGCAGGTCCCGGTCGGCACCAGGAGGTCCTGTCCGCCCGAAACCGCTGCACGCATGAGGGAGTTGACGCCGTCGGCGCCGATCGCGAGATCCGCCCGTGCGGAGGATCCGTCGGCGAAGTGGAGTTCCACGCCGTCGAGGTCCTCGGCGCAGCCGGTGCACCGGCTGTCCAGGCGCAGGGTGTCCGCCGGGAGCCGGGCGGCGAGCAGGGCGTGCAGATCGGCGCGGTGCACGGTGTAGTGCGGGCCGCCGAACTCGGTCTCCCAGGCGTCCCCCATCGTGCGTCGGGTGAGGACCTCTCCGTCGCTCCATCGCCGGACCTCGAGTGCCTCGGGGCGTACGGCCACCTGGTGAAGGGCGTCCGCGAGGCCGAAGCGGTGGAGGATCCGGCTGCCGTTGGGGGCCAGGTGGAGTCCGACACCCACCTCACGGAGTTCGGGGGCCTGTTCGTGGACAGTCACCCGGAATCCCCGGCGGGTCAGGGCCAGCGCGGCGGTCAGTCCGCCGATACCGGCGCCGACGATCGCGATCCTGGGGGCGATGTGCCGTGTCATCGAATCTCTCTGCTCTCTCAGGTACGACCGTTGGTGTCCGCGGTGGCCAGCTGGGCCCGGACGTGGCTGACAAGGGCGTCGACCGTGGGGTGCTCCCACACCAGGGCCGCGTCGAGCTCCAGACCGAAGCGGTCCTCCAGATCGCCGCAGAGGGCGACGGCGTAGACGGAGTCGAGGCCCATCGAGATCAGTGAGGCGTCGGGCGGGATGACCGCCGATGGCCTTTCGAGGTAGTCGGCGACGAGTTCGATGAGCCAGTCACGCGTCGCTTCGGCGTCGAAGTCCGCAGCGTTCACGCCGGCTTCGAAGTCCACCGGGTTCGGGTCGGTCGTCATGCCTGCCTCTCGGTGGCGTACAGCGGGGTGAGCTGGTCGGACAGGTACAGCTCCCGCATCAGTGAGCGCTGGATCTTTCCGCTGGTGGTGCGGCGGACCTGGCCGGGCCTGACCAGCACGACGTGCGGGGCCTTCACGCCGAGGCTGCGGCCCATGGTGTCCTTGACGTGCGCCGCGAGGCCGCTGAGCCGGCCGGGGTCGGTCTGCCCGGCCCGTATCTCCTGGACGACGACGATCTCGTCGCCCTGACCTGCCGGGCCCGGGACGGAGAAGGCGCTGCCGGTCCTGCCCTCGAAGGCCGGGTCGAGTGCGCCGACCTCGCGTTCGATGTCGTGCGGGTAGAGGTTGCGGCCCCGGACGATGAGCATTTCCTTGATCCGGCCGGTGATGAAGAGTTCCCCGTCGAGGAGCGCGCCGAGGTCCCCGGTGCGCAGGAAACCGCCCTCGTCGTCGGTGGTGGTGGCGCGGAAGAGGCGTTCGGTGGCCTCGGGGCGCTGCCAGTAGCCCTGGGTGATGGAGGGGCCCCGCACCCACACCTCGCCGATGTAGCCGTCGGTGAGTTCGTCCAGCGAGCCGGGGTCCACGATCCTTACGTCCATGCCGGCGACCTGCCCGGACCCCGCCAGGGTCACGGAGTCCTCCTCATCCCCGACCGGCACCATGCGGTGCTTCTCCAGGGCGGCCGGGTCGACCCGGCGCAGCACGGGTGCGCGACCGGTCGGGGTTCCGGAGACCAGGAGGGTGGTCTCCGCCAGTCCGTAGGCGGGAGCGAAGGACTCGTAGCGGAATCCGGCGGGGGCGAAGCGCCGGGCGAAGCGCTCCATGGTGGCGGCGTCGACGGGTTCGGCGCCGTTTGCCGCGCACACCCAGCGGGAGAGGTCGAGTCCGGCGATCTGCTCGTCGGTCAGCCGCCGGACGCACAGGTCGTAGGCGAAGTTGGGGGCACAGCTGATCCGGACGTCGTACCGGTCGATCAACTGGAGCCACATGTAGGGCCGCTTGAGGAAGGAGGTGGCGGTCATGAGGACCGTGGTGGTGCCGAGGTAGAGCGGGGAGAGCACGGTCAGGATCAGACCCATGTCGTGGAACATCGGGACCCAGCCGCAGAAGCGCATGTCCGCGTCCCAGCCGAGCGCCTCGGTGAGTTCCCCGATGTTGTGCGCGATGTTGGCGTGGCTGACGATCACTCCGCGCGGATCACTTGTCGATCCGGAGGTGTACTGCAGGAACGCCACGTCGTCGGGACCGACACCCGGATCGGTCCAGTTCTCGGCCGGGGCGAGGTCGCCCTCGTCCGTCACGGCGTATTCCAGTGCGGGAGTTCCGGGCAGGTCCAGCCAGGCCTGGACGTCGGGCAGGCTGACGCTGTCGGTCAGCACCACGGATGCCGCGCAGTCGACGGCGATCCGGGCGGTCCGCTCGGCCTGGTGGGCATGGCCGCCCGGTACCGGGACGACGACCGGGGCGAGCCCCGCGTACAGACAGGCGACGAAGGACTTCACCAGATCGAGGCCCTGCGGGTGCAGCAGCAGTACGCGGTCGCCGCGGCGGCAACGGGACTGGAGCCAGGCCGCGGTGGAGCGGGCGGCACGGTCCAGGCCGGCGTAGTCCAGCCGCTCGGGCGCGTGGTCCTGGGCAGCCCCGCGGAAGAACAGCACGGCGTCCCGGTCGGGAAGCTCGTCGGCGTGGCGCCGCAGCCTGCCGACCATTCCTTCGAATTCTGGCGATCCGGCTCGCATGATTCTGACACTCCCTGTCGGACCGACCGGCCCATTCATTTGGTTTCTCTGATTTCTCTGATTTCCCCGAATGAGGTCATGACTCATCGGGCGCAGCATGCCCGCGGGGGCTATACGGCGCCTATACAGCGAGAGTTGTCAGGAATTCAGATACGCGAGGACGGCGAGAACGCGGCGATTGTCGTCGTCGGACGGTACGAGGTCGAGTTTCGTGAAGACATTCGATGTGTGCTTGGTGACGACCTTCTCGCTGACACCGAGCCGCCCGGCGATGGCGGCGTTGGAGCGGCCCTCCGCCACCAGTCCGAGAACTTCCCGTTCCCGTGCGGTGAGCCGGCCCAGGGGGGCGTCGGAGGCGTTGCCCGCCAGGAGCTTCGCCACCACATCGGGGTCCATCGCGCTGCCGCCCGCGGCCACCCGGCGTACGCAGTCGATGAACTGGCGGCTGTCGAAGACGCGGTCCTTGAGCAGATAGCCGACCCCGCCCGAACCGTCCGCCAGCAGCTCACGGGCGTAGAGCTGTTCCACGTACTGCGAGAGCACGAGCACCGGGAGACCCGGGATCCGGCTGCGCGCCTCGATCGCTGCGCGCAGGCCCTCGTCGGTGAAGGTGGGCGGGAGCCGTACGTCGACGAGCGCGATGTCCGGCCGGTGTTCGATCAGGGCGTCCAGGAGGGCGGGTCCGGTGTCCACGGCGGCGGCGATCTCGAATCCATGGGCGGTCAGGAGGCGCACGAGCCCTTCCCTCAGGAGGAAGAGGTCTTCGGCGAGAACAATGCGCACGGGATCTCCATCGTCGCCATCGTCGGTCCGCCCTGGGGGCTGTTCACGGCAAGTATGCCGTCGAATGCGGCAATGCGGCTCTCAATTCCGCGCAGCCCCGTTCCCGCCGATGCCGCGGCGCCACCCACCCCGTCGTCGGTCATGCTGATGCGCAGGGCGTCCCGGTCGTGTCTGATGTCGATCCATACCCTTCCGGCCTTCGCGTGTTTCGCCACATTCGTGAGCAGTTCACTGACGGCGAAGTACGCGGCGGACTCGACGGGGGCGTCCAGCCGGCCGGGCAGGTCGACCACCACATCGACGGGGAGCGGACTGTCCAGAGCCAGGGCCCGCACGGCGTCTCCCAGACCCCGGTCGGAGAGGACCGGTGGATGGATTCCCCGTACGAGGTCGCGGAGTTCGCTCAGAGCCTTGGAGGACGAGTCCCTGGTCTCCATCAACAGGGCGCGCGCCGCCTCGGGGTTGGAGTCCAGGAGCTGTTCGACGGCGTCGAGGTTCATGCCCATCGCGACGAGCCTGGCCTGCGCCCCGTCGTGGAGGTCGCGCTCGATCCTGCGGAGCTCCGCCGCCTGGCTGTCGACGACGGCGCCCCGGGTGCGGGTCAAATGACCGACCCGTGCGGCGAGTTCGGCGCTCGGGCGGGGCCCGAGGAGGGTGCGGGTGAAGCGGCCGTGGGCCGTGACCAGCTTGGGTCCTGCCCACAGTCCCAGCCCGATGAACACCATGCCGACGAGGGGCATCAGCCAGGTGCGCAGACCGGTCTCGCCGTGCACATGGATCAGTCCTGCGTAGTGGTCGTCGTATCCGGCGGACACGAGGTCGTCCCAGACGAACGGGAAGACCAGGCCCTCCAGTCCGTAGACGAGCAGCGCCGCCGGCATGAGGGCGAGGACGGTGCCGACGACGGGGTCGGCGATCGTCCACAGCATGTCCCGCCAGGTGGCGGGGTCGGAGAGGAGTTGCCTGCAGCGTCGCCACCGGCCGAGGAAGCCGGGCTCCCGCGGCAGCGGTTCACGGTACGGCTCCGTGATCCGGACCCCCGACCAGGCGTGGGCCAGCCTCCGGGACCGGTTCGCCAGCTTCCTCACAGCGGCCACGACCAGCGGCAGGAGCAGGACGCCCACACCGAGGCCGAGATAGACCAGGGAGATCACCATCAGGACGAACAGGGCGAGCTGAGGCACCTTCTGTGCCGCCAGGGCCAGTCCCCGCAGTGGCGGCTGCCAGAGCTTGGGCGGTGCGGGTGTCGTCATCCGGGCCTCCTCGGTTCGGAACCTCTTGGTCCCTGCAGGCATCAGTCTGTCCTGCGACCGCTCCGGGAACATTGGGCCTGTCCCCCTTTTCCAGGGGGGACCTAGGTCCCCCCTGGACGAATGCCTGGTCGAAGGCCCTGCGCGAGGACCGGGCCGGGGGTGAGCCAGGTGTCAGCGGGGGACGGCTTCGATGAGCGCCGCCCTGGCTCCCCGGTGGATGTCGGCGGTGTCGAAACCGCCCCGGTCCAGCAGGGCACGCCACTTCGACTCGGTACGCTCCCGACCGCCGAGCAGCACCAGCATGTGCAGGTCGAGCAGCGCGGCCGGATGCCGGGAGCCGTCGTCGGGCACGACCTGTTCCAGGATGAGGAGCCGGCCCTGTCCGCCCATGGCGCGGCGGCAGGACTCCAGGATCCGTATCGCGCTCTCGTCGTCCCAGTCGTGCAGGATCTGGGCCAGGACATAGACGTCTCCGCCTGCGGGTACCTCGTCGAAGAAGCTGCCGCCGACGCAGTCCGCGCGGCCGTCGAGTCCGGCGTCGGCCAGGGCCTGCCGTGCCTCGTCGAGGACGTGCGGGAGGTCGAAGACGACGCCCTTCAAGCGGTCGTTGCCGCGCAGCAGGTCCGTGAGCAGGGTGCCGTTGCCGCCGCCGACGTCGACGACACTGCCGACCGCGCTCCAGTCCCATTCCAGGAGCGGCAGGAGGCGCAGGGTCACCAGACCCGCCTGTCCCTCGTTGAAGGTGCGGGCGGCCTCCGGATGGGCGGCGAGCCACTCGAAGTACGGACTGCCGTGGACCTCGTCGAAGCCGGGCCGTCCGGTGCGCAGCGCGTGGGTCGCGGCTCCCCAGGCCTCGTACGCCTCGCCGGCCATCAGGTTGGAGAGATGGGAGAGGGATCCGGGGGTGTCGGTACGGAGGAGGGCGCCCATGGGTGTCAGCCCGAAGGTGCCGGGCTGCTCCTCGGTCAGGATGCCCTCGGCCGCGAGGACGCGGAGGAACCGGTGCAGGGCGTCGGGGTCCGCGCCGGTCCCGGCGGCGAGTTCGGCGATGCGCTGCGAGCGGTCACCGAGCAGGTCCGGTATGCCGAGTTCACAGACGGCGTGGATGGCCCGGGAGACGATGTACCCCATGATCTTCTGGCGCAGCTCATGGTTGTGGCGCTGTGCGTCGTCCATCAGTTGACTCCTTCTTCGCACGTGGTGTCCTCGGGGGCATCGGTTCCGGCCTCGTCGCGCAGGCGCGGGAAGAGCGGTACCTGCGCGGCGGTCTTCAGATAGGAGGCGCCGCTCGTGCCACCCGTGCCGGGCACATCGCCGATGATTTTCAGCGTGAGCCCCCAGTGGTTGCGCTTCATCGCCCCCCACGCCTTGTCCAGCCGCTCCATGGCCTCGGCCACCTGTGCCGCGCGGTCGGTCGGCAGGCTCGCGGCGCGCGAGGCGAACGTGGCGTCCAGGCCGGGTCCTTCGACCACCACGGCCGGGAACTTCTTGCCCGTCGGCATCGGCTGCCCGGGCACGCAGAAGGCCTCCACCTGCCGGTACCAGCGTGACTGGATGGCGCTCCTGCCGTCCGTGTAGGCGCGGATGACGGCGAACGAGTCGATCGGCATACCGGTCAGGACGCGGTACAGGATGGGCGTGGCCTCGATCCGGGTGGCCCCGTCGGCGAGCAGTTCGAGGACGGCCGGCACGTTCCCGAGCTCCAGCGCCGCTGCCGCCGCCTCCACGTCGCGGGCGACCTGCTGGTAGATGCCCTCGAAGATCTGGATGCTGCGGATGAACATCAGCTCGTCGTGCAGCCGGGTGGTGGGGATCAGCGTGAGCTCCACCGCCTTCCGGTGGAGCACGGGGAAGCTTTCGGCCGTCGACTGGGCGGCCTTGCTCGCGACGGCGGCCAGGGTGTCGGCGGCGCTCTGTCCGGCCAGCGCCGTACGCAGCTGCGCCAGGTCCTCCGACTCGGCCGCCGCGCGCGGAAGATAGTCCGCGATCCGGGTGAGCGTCCGGGCGGCGGCCCGGGTACGGGCATAGGCGCGCACGTCGTCGGGCGCGGCCGCCAGCACCTCCGCCTCGATGGCCACGAGGTCGGCGACGGCCACCGCGGTGAAGCCGTCGATGGCCTCGACCCGGCGTCCGGGACCTGCCTGCTCGACGAGCGAGTCGAAGACAGCGGTCCCGATGTACGAGTCGTAGTCGCCGTCCGTCCGGTCGTACGTCATCGGCAGCCAGTCCGCGAGCAGCCGCTCCTCCCCGTACGCCGGGGCGCTCGCGGTGAGCTTCTCGCCGACGGTACGCAGCTCGGCGAGCAGGTCGTCGTCGGCGTGATTGCGCCCTACGGCCCGGTAGTGGGCGAGCACTTCGGCGTACGGAAACGCCTGCGTCGGAGCCTTCGACCACTGTGCGAGTGCCTGGCGAGCGGCCTCCGCCGAGCGTTCGGCCGGCCTGGCCCGTTCGACGGCCAGGCTCACCCCGCCGACGCCGCTGTGTCCCGGCCAGACGGTCTCCCCGGGGGCTGCCTGACCACCGCTGCGATCTTCTGTTGTGGATCCCACGGATTACCCCATATTCCCTGGATGCGGACGGGCCGCCCGCAGCTGCTCATCAGTCGGGTCTCGGGGCGAAGCATTCCGGGCGTGGCTATATT
Source organism: Streptomyces sp. NPDC057486 (assembly GCF_042802415.1). Classification (NCBI taxonomy): domain Bacteria; kingdom Bacillati; phylum Actinomycetota; class Actinomycetes; order Kitasatosporales; family Streptomycetaceae; genus Streptomyces; species Streptomyces sp. NPDC057486. Next base: position 56,704 of record NZ_JBHVEE010000030.1, read on the forward strand.
TCTTCGATATGCAGGGGGTGACGGCCTGCGGCTCGAGGATTTCACTATGATTCGGCGCCGGAGGGGATTTCTTATGGGCATTACCACGGAAAGAAGTGACGGGCTCTGGTTCCGACGGCTGCGGGGCACGGCCGAACCGGCCCTGCGACTGGCGTGTTTCCCGCACGCCGGGGGCACCGCGAGCATGTTCCGGGGCTGGCGGCGGCTGCTGCCACCGGACGTCGAGCTGCTCGCCGCCCGCTACCCGGGCCGGCAGGACCGGATCGCCGAACCGGTCGTCGAGTCGATGGATGAACTCGCGGAGCGGATCACCGGGGCGCTGCTCGGCCTCCTCGACCGTCCGCTCGCACTCTTCGGGCACAGCATGGGATCCGCGGTGGCATACGCCGTCGCGGCCAAGCTGTCGGCGGAGCACGGGGTGAATCCCGCGCTCCTCATCGTCTCGGGCCGGCCGGCGCCGCACCGCGTGGAACCGACGACCGTGCACCATGAGGGGGACGAGGCGATCATCGAGTCGCTCCGGCGGCTGGGCAGTACGCAACTGGACGTCTTCGACGACCCGGACCTCAGGGAGCTGCTGATGCCGGCCCTGAGAGCGGACTACCGGGTCCTGGAGACGGGCAGGCCGCGCCACCCGGTGGCACTCGGCACCCCGATCGTGGCCTGCGCGGGCATCAGCGATCCGCGATGCGGCCTCGACGGACTGAGATCCTGGGAGGAACTCACCACCTCGTCGTTCACCCATCGCGTTTTCCCCGGCGATCATTTCTATCTGGAACCGTACGAGGCGGACCTCGTCGACTATTTTTCCAAGCATTTGAGGGCGGTTCGAAATTGAACCGATATCGCTTCAAAAATAGGACCCCCTAGCGTTACTCCTGTCGCACCCGAAAAGCCTGACGAGGAGTTGGAAATGCTCGCCACCAAGACGGTTCCCGCCACCATCGGAGCCCTGTGCACCGCCGCGCTCCTGCTGGCCGGCATGGCAGCCGCCGTGACCACGGGCCCGGCCGCACCGGACGGCTTCCGGTTCGCCGCCGAGCAGCCGTGGAGCACCCCCGTCGAGGGAGGCGGCGCCACGACACAGGACGAGCAGCCCTGGTCGTAACCGCTCGCACAAGCCCGCCGGCCCGGCCCGCGCCCCCGTCGCGGACCGGGCCGGCGTTCGTCCGCGCGCGGGCAGGCGGGTCCGCACCCGCCCGCACGGGCAGCACGGGCACACACGGCTCACATGCCGGGTTCCCCGGCCCGCGCCCTCCCCGTCAGTTGTCGAGCAGCCGGGCGAGTTCGGCGACCGGTACGGGGCTGCCGGGGCCCACGGTCCGTGCCGCGTCGCCGAGGCGGCCGACGCGGCGCTGCCAGGCGTCGGCGCCGAGGTCCATGAAGACCGCCTGCGCCCGGTCGAGCATCCCCGCGCCCTCCCCGTCCCCCCGCGCGACGAGGATGACACCGAGATCCGCCCTGATCCTGGCCTGGAGGAATCGGTCGGCCAGCTCCTCGGCCACGCGCAGCGCGTCCTGGAGGCAGCTCTGCGCGTCGTCGAGCATTTCCTGCCGCCACAGCGCCTCCCCGAGCCCCCGCAGCGCATACACTTCGCCGACGGTGTCGCCTTCGACGCGGGACAGCCCCAGTGCGGTGCGGCAGTGCTCCGCCGCTCTGGCGGGTTCGCCGTTACGCATCTGAGCCTCGGCCAGCCGGTAGGTGTTCTGCGCCTCCCCCCTGAGGAATCCGGCCGCACGGCTCATCGAGACGGCCTCGGCGCTCAGGATGATGCCCTCGCTCACCCGCCCACGCTCCAGTTCGATCTGCGCCATCAGGCCGAGTACGTAGCTCTCGGACATCAGGTCACCGACCTTCCTGAAGCCGCGCAGCGCCTCCTCGGCATGGCGCAGGGCCGGCCCCAACTCGCCCCGGAACCGCCCGCACAGAGCCAGATTCCGTCGTACGAGCGCGAGCCCGTGCTCCTCGCCCTGTTCGTCGAACAGCTGCTGGGCGGGGTTCAGCCAGGCCTCCGCCGCCGCGTACCTGCTCTGGTAGATCTCCAGGGAGCCGAGGGACTGGAGCATCGCCGCCTCACCGATGCGGTCGCCGGTGCGGCGGGCGGCCTCCAGGGCGTTCCTGGCGCAGGTGCGCCAGTCCTCCAGGTAGTTGTGGGTGGAGAACAGGGTGCTGCTGCTCATCGTCAGGTCCCAGGCCTGCGCGGAGCGGTCGGTGCGCGACGCCTGCTCGACGACCGCGACGATCGCGGCGCGCTCGGACTCGAACCAGGCCATCGGGTCGGCAAGCAGGTCGTCCGCCATCTCCTCGGGCAGGGACAGGCGCGGCGCGGGCCCGTGGATGATGGTGTAGTCGCCGCCGTGCGCCCGCCGGTGTGCGGCGTCGGCAAGTGACAGCCAGGCGCCGAAGGCCCGGTCGAGGGCGGCGTCGCGTTCCTCCTCGGTCTCCTCGGCCTGCGCGCACTCCCAGCCGAACAGCCGCAGCAGGTCCTGGAAGCGGTAGCGGATGGCCCCGTCCGTGTCCCCGGTGACGACCTCCAGCAGCTGGGCGTCGACGAGTTGCTCGATGAGCGTCTCGGCGGTCGCCGGATCGGTGTCGAGGACGGCGGCGCCCACCCAGGAGGTGAAGTCGGGTACGGCGAGCAGGCCGAGGCGCCGGTACATCCGGGCGGCGGCCGGCGGCAGCGCCCGGTAGCTGAGCCGGAATCCGGCGCGTACCCCCTGGTCGCCCTGGCTGAGTTCGTCCAGCCGCAGCCGCTGGTCGGAGAGCCGGTTGACGAGGGTCCGCACCGACCAGTGCGGCTTGGCGGCCAGCCGGGCGCCCGCGATACGCAGGGCGAGCGGCAGCCGGTCGCAGAGCCGGCTGAGAAGTTCGGCGCCTGCCGGGTCGGCGGCGATCCGCTCCTCGCCCGCGACCTTCCGGAGCAGCCGGATGGCCTCGTCCCGGTTCATGACGTTGAGCCCGATGCGGCGTACGGCGTAGTCGCCGGTCAGCCCGTCGAGCGCGTCCCGCCCGGTGATCAGCACACAGCATCGGCCGTTTCCCGGCATCAGCAGGCGGACCTGCTGATACGAGGCGGCGTTGTCGAGCACGATCAGGACCCGTCTGCTGCCCAGGACGCTGCGGTACAGGGCGGCGCGTTCGTTCGGGTCGGTCGGGACCTGCGGGCCGGGCACCCCGAGCGCCCGCAGAAAGCGGTCGAGGACGGCGCTGGCCGCCGTGGGGTCGTCATGCTCGTCGTACCCGCGCAGATCCGCGAAGAGCTGCCCGTCGGGGAACTGCTCGGCGACCTGGTGGGCCCAGTGCACGGCGAGTGCCGTCTTGCCCACCCCGCTCACCCCGGAGATGGCACCCACGGCGAGGGGCGCGTGGCCCCGCCGCTCGTCGAGCAGCCCGTCGAGCAGGGCGAGCTGCGCCACCCGCCCGGTGAAGGCCGCTCCCCCGGCGGGAAGCTGCGCAGGTAAGGAGACGGTCGGCGCGGCGATATGGCGCACGGTCAACTCGGGTGCGTCCCGCAGTACCTGGTCGTGCAGCTCCTGGAGTGCCGGGCCCGGCTCGATCCCCAGCTCCTCGACGAGCAGCTGGCGTGCCTCGCGGAACACCTCGAGCGCTTCGGCCCGGCGCCCCGACCGGTAGTGGGCGAGGATCAGATGGGCGCGCGCCTGTTCGCGCAGCGGGTGCTCCTTGACCAGCCCGGCCAGCTCCCCGATGAGCGAGCGGTGCTGGCCCAGTTGCAGACGTAGCCCGGCCAGCTCCTCGTACGCGTCGAGGCGGAGTTCATCGAGCGTCGCCGCACCCTCCTCGGCACCGTTGATGCCGTCGAGCGCGGGCCCGCGCCACAGGTTCAACGCACTCTCCAGCACGGCTCCGGCCTCCGCGGCCTGCCCACGCCGGATCAACTCCCTCCCCCGCCGCACCTCTTCCTCGAACTCCACCGAGTCGACGACATGGTCGCCGGTCGCCAGGATGTAGCCGGGATGTGCCGTGACGATGAGATCGTCCACATGCGCCTCGGACTCGAACGTCTTGCGCAGACCCGAGACACAGATCGCGATCTGGTTCCTCGACGTCGACGGTGGACTCCCCTGCCAGACCGCCTTGATGAGACTGTCCACCGAGACGACGCGGTCGGGGGACAGCAAGAGCATGGCCAGTACGGTCCGCTGCCGTGCTCCCCCCACCGAGATTGTGCGTTCGCCTGCGTTGACGACCAATTGCCCCAGGATTCTGAACACCAACTGCTGCGACAAAAAACTCCCCCGTCCCCCGTCCCCACGGATCAGTCTGACCGCATGCAATCAGACTGGCCACAAAAGAAGACCAAAAAGATCACAGAATCGTCGCGACCATGGAGGTTGCGTGGGCAATCATGTCAATCGGGAAGGGGTCTGGCGATGCGGGAAGGGAACCGATCCGGACAGTTTTCATCGACCCGGGAGTAACTTCATCCGGCGGGCAACACCGCGGCAAAGAGACCGAGATCTGGAGCCGAAGACTCCGTTACGACCGTGCACGGTCCGGCCGCCGGACGTCTCCCCGGCCCCGGTCGGCTCCCGAGCTCGTCGCACCCGCGGCAGGCACCTCATATGCCGCCACACAGCCGAGTCATAGGTGGACGGGCAGGTGACGGGGTCCGCGAAGCATGGCGTTCTGCCGGTAGGGGGGCGGGTCCTGGACCAGGCGGGCCGTGCCGAGGTGGGGGATCAGCGCGCCGAGCGCGGCCTGGGCTTCGAGGCGGGCGAGGGGTGCGCCGTAGCACAGGTGGATGCCACTGCCGAAGCCGAAGTGCTCGCTGTCCGGGCGGGTGGGGTCGAACCGGTCGGGCTCGTGGAACCGCATGGGGTCGCGGTTGCCCGAGGCCAGCACCAGTACGACGGACGTGCCTTTGGGGATCGTGGTGCCGGCGACCTCGATGTCGGCGAGAGGGATCCTCTCGCGCATGTGGACCGGGGGTTCGTAGCGCAGCAGTTCCTCCACCGCTCGCGGCAGCAGGTCGGGGTCGCGACGCAGGTGGTCGAGATGCTCGGGCTGACGCAGCAGGGTGAGCACCCCGTTGGTGATCAGGTTGACCGTGGTCTCGTGCCCTGCGATGAACAACAGAATGGTGGTTTCCGCGAGTTCCTCCTGGGTGAGCCGCAGGGCCGGATCCGGCTCGTTGACGAAGGCGGAGAGCATGTCGTCGCTCGGGTGGCCACGGCGCTGCTCGGCGAGGTCGACCAGGTACCGGCCCATCTCGATCCGTGCCTGGTTGCCCGCCTGGTCCCGTTCGGTGGTGTCTTCCTCGGGCCCGATGTCGGCCATTGCGACCACAGCTTCGGTCCAAGCCTGGAACAACGGCTCGTCCTCGCGCGGCACACCGAGCAGGCGGCAGATCACGGTGACGGGCAGCGGGTAGGCGAAATCGTCGACGATGTCGATCTGCCGGCCCGCCTGGAAGGGTTCCGTCAGTTCCTTGGTGAGCCGGGCGATCTCGCCACGCATGGCATCGACCCGGCCCGGGCTGTGCGGCGGTCCGAACGGCCGCATGGCCAGGGTGCGCAACCTGTGGTGCTCGGGGTCGTCGAGCCGCAGGAACGGCGGCGTGCGTGTCTCCTCACCACGGGTGCGGGGATCGGCACTCATCCGAGGGTCGTGGAGCAGAGCGGCGATCTCGTGGTAGGTGCCGATCAGATAGCTGCCGTCCGCCTGCCGCACCACGGGACCCGCCTCGCGGAGTTCCACGTACAGCGGGTAGGGGTCGGGGCGGTTCTCGTAGTCGGTGATCCGTGCCAGCAAGCTGTCGGAGTCCATGGTGGATCCTCGTGGTTGGCGGGACGTCGGGTCAGCCGGTCGGCTGCACCACGGTCAGTCGGCGATCGGGCAGGTGACCGGTGAGCGCCACGGTGGGGCCGTGGGACAGCCCCTTCGGATCCGGTACGTCGGACGGAATCGGGACGTCGGCCGCGATCGCACGGTCCGCCGCACCGGGCGGGGGTGGGAACGGGGCCGCGGTCTCGATCAGGTGCCGGTAGTAGTCGAGCGACTTGGCCATGTCGACGGTGACCGCGGCGGTGACCCGCCCCTGGTAGCCGTAGACCATCGCCAGACGGCGCGCCTCCAGAGATCCTTGGGCGATGACCACGTGGTCGGAGTAGGTCGGCACGCCCACGGACTTGATGTTGAGCCCGAACTGGGTCGACCAGAACACCGGGATGGCCAGGTGCGGGCGCCGCAGTGGCCCCGGATTGACCATGTTGTGGGCGGCCACCTCCGCCTGCGCGACCGCGTTGCCCCAGTGCTCCAGCGAGAGCATCTGATAGCCGAACAGCGGGTGCGGGAAGCGGGAGACATCGCCGGCCACGAAGATGTCGTCGGTGACGATGCCGTACATGTTGAAGGCACGGCACCCGGCGTCACAGGCGATACCGCGAGGGCCCGCCGCCAGCCCGGACTCCGCCAGCCACTCGACGTTGCGAACCGCCCCCAACGCCACGACGCACACGTCCGCGTCGACACGGCTGCCGTCGGACAGGTCCGCACCGATGAACCGGCCGTTCCCGTCCCCGCGCAGCGCGGTGACCGTCACCCCGCAGCGCAGATCGACGCCGTGGTTGCGCTGCATGACGGCCGCAAGCTTCGACAGCGTCCCGCCCAGCGCGCCCACCAGGGGTGCGGGACCGCGTTCGGCGACCGTGACGTCCAGTCCTCGTTCCCGGCAGGCCGAGGCGATCTCCGAGCCGGTGAAGCCGCCGCCGATCACCAGCACCCGGCCCGGCCCGGCGGCCAGTCGCTCGGCCAGCCCCCCGGCCTCGTCACGGGTGCGCAAGGTGAACACCCCGTCCAGGGATGCCTCCTCCGGGTTGGGCCAGGGCCGTGCCCGGGTCCCGGTGGCGATCAGCAGCCGGTCGAACGGCAGCGACTCGCCGTCGGCCAGCATCAACCGCTTCTCGAGAGGGTCCAGGCCGGTGGCACGTACTCCCAGCCGCCAGTCGGCGTCCGGATCCCGGCGCATCGGCAGCCCCGTGGTCTCCGCCGGCACCTTGCCGAGCAGCACCTGCTTGGACAGCGGTGGCCGGTCGTACGGCGGACAGGGCTCATCCCCCACCACGGTCAGTGAGCCGCTGAAGCCTTCCTCGCGCAGCGTTTCCGCGGCCCTCAACCCGGCCAGCGACGCGCCGACGATGACGATGCGGCCGTCCCGCAGATCACCGGGCACCGGCGCTCACCTCCTCGCCGACGAGGATGGCCTGGACCGGGCACGCCGCCGCGGCCTGACGCACACGCCCGGCCTGGTCGTCCGGCGCGGCCGAGGTGTACAGCAACCCCTCTTCACCGTGCAGTTCGAACACCTCCGGCGCGAGGAAGACGCATTGCGCATAGCCCTCGCAGCGCGTGAGGTCCACAACGATCTGCATGGCTGGTCACTCCCTGAGTCGTACCGGCGTCCCCTCCCCTTTCTACGCCGGTATCGCACCGGACGCCCTTCACGACCGGACCGCCTGCGCGGAAGCGGTCCGCACCACCGCCCCGGGGCGCCGCCACGTGGGTGACGGCGCCGTCCGACCTCGACGGAGTCGATCGACACCCGGCTGTTCGTGGATGTGGAGACCTGCGAGCACGTGGACGTGCTGCCCGGCAGCATCGCGGACGGGCTCATGGCCTGGCTGCGCGATCGTCCCGTACGGAGAGCGTCCGCCGGCAGGTCGAGGAACTGCTCGACCCGTTGGACCAGTGGCGTGACGTGAGCGGCCCTCATCGATGAGGGCGCGTTGCCGAGGAGCTGTTCGGGTGGTCCGCCGAGGACGTCGTCGGCCAGTCCGTGACCACGCTCATGCGTGAGGTCGCCGCTGACGACGGATGGCGCCAAGAAGGGTCCTCGAAGACGACCGGGCGCCGCATCCACTCCGTCCCGTGCTTCCGCTCAAAAGCGCGTCCCGCGCCTCCCGCCCACTCGGTCACACCGCGTCGACCACCCGGCCCCAGAACCAGTACAGACTGACGATCACGATGGGCGCGGCCATCGCTGGCAGGGCCCAGCGGTGTGCGGGAGTCCGGCGAAGGAGGAGCAGCAGCGGGAACACCACGGCGATGATGCCCAATTGCACGGCCTCGATGCCGGTGTTGAAGCTCAGCAGCGACAACAGCAGTTCCCAGGAAGGGCTCTCGTCGATGCCGAGCGCGCCGGCGAAGCCCAGACCGTGGACGAGGCCGAACAGGAACACGGCCGGCAGCCGCCAGCGCCCGGCCCCCTCACGGTCGCGCAGGGCGACGTTGGCCAGCGCCACGACGGCGATGGAGGCGGCGATGACGGGCTCCACGACCGATCCCGGCACGTTCACGACGCCCGTCGCCGCCAGGAGGAACGTGACGCTGTGCGCGGCCGTGAAAGCGGTCGCCGCGAGAACGATGTCGCGCAGGCCGCGGGCGCCGATGAGCAGCGACAGCAGGAAGAGGATGTGGTCCGGGCCGAACAGCAGGTGCTCGGTGCCGAGCAGGAAGAACTCCACGATCTGGTGCGACTCGTGGTGTCCGCCGGTCTCCAGGGTCGGCTCGGCGGCGGACAGGACCTGGGAACCCCTCTGTCCGTCGATGTCGTAGTGGACGATCGTCTCGGCGCTGTGGACGAAGCTCTCGGTGTCGGGGAACAGGGCGCTGGAGATCGTGTAGGTGCCGTCTGTGCCGCCCGCGCAGGTGTAGGCCAGGGTGAGGACGGCGAACGGCCGGTTGCCGCGGGTGCGGATGTCCACGTCGTCGGCGCGGCGGGGTGTGCAGACCTTGCCGTCGTGGGTGACGGCGAAGCGTCCCGTGACGTACTCGGTCACCGCGCCGGCATGGGTGTGGAGCTGGTGCAGCTGCTCTGCGCGGTCCTTCGCCTCGTATGCCTCGGCGTAGAGCCAGGCCGACTTCATGAGCAGGTCGTATTCGAGGTCCAGGGTCGCCTCGACACGGGCTCCGGTGGACTCCACCTCGACGTACGCGGTTGAGGTCATGTCGTGCGCGGCGGCGGGGGGCGGATGGGCGAGGCCGGCGGCGAGCACGGCCACCAGGGCCGCGACGGTGGTGAGGAGCGCGGCGGACAGTCGCCGCGGCGGGAGCCGGGGCAGCCAGGAGGAGGGCGGGAGCGTCGGAGTGGGCAAGGGGGCGGGACGCATGGAGGTCTCGGTTCTCGTTGTCGAGGGGGCGAACGGCGGCGAGCCCGTCGTCCCGGACCGGTCGGGTCCGGGACGACGGGCGTGGGTGCCGGACAGGCGCTACCGGCGCGTCAACCGGTCACCGCCGGTCGGTGGGCGACGTGAACCAGGGGTACGCGGGTGTGTCCGCGCCCCAGACGCCGGGCCGGCCGTTGGCGTCCTTGGTCACGAACGCACTCGGCTCGGAGGCGGTCACGCCGCCGCCGGTGGAGCGCGCCGTGACGAACCACGCGTGGGTCGTGCCGGGCTTGAGTCCCTTCCAGGTCACCGAGGCCGTCTCACCGGAGTCGACCGTGGTCTTCCCGATGACGCTCACGGGGTCGTAGAGCGCCAGCGAGTCGGTCTTGAAGGTCGTCTTGCGGCTGCTGAGGTCGATCGGCAGCACCATGTTGTCCTCGGTGCCGTCGTAGCGGTGGTTCGTGTCGTACTCGGTGGCACCGAACTCGTCGAGCAGCGGCGAGTAGGTGTCCACGGTCAACTCGGAGCGATCGACGTCGAACTGGAGCATCCGGAAGAAGCTCGCGCCGAACTGGAGCCTGTCGTCGGGCTTGTAGCCGCCGATCTCGGTGAGCCCGAGCCGGTCCGCGGACACCGTGTAGAACTGGTAGTCCGCGAGCAGTTCGACGACGCCGTGTGCGACCTCGCCGACCTTGGGCTTCACGTTGGTGCCGACGCCGTGCTCGTGACCGGCGAGGATCAGGAACACGTTCGGGTTGTCCTGGACCACCTTCTTGTACAGCATCGAGCCGTCGGGAGCGGAGAACGGGGCGCCGCGTCCGCTCGGGCTGCTGCTCGGCGCGAGGTAGTCGTGCGAGAGCAGGATGCCGTTGCGGTCGGGGAAGCGCTTGAAGACCGAGTCGGCCCATTCGGCCTCCTCGCGCGTCACGCCGTAGGAGAGGCCGACCACGACGAAGTCGAGGCCGCCGGCGGAGAACAGGTCGTAGTGGTTCTGGTTGTCGCCCTCGCGCCACGGGCCGCCGTACTCGGCGTGCTTCCAGCCCTTGGAGAGCGCCTGGTAGCGCTCGGGCCCGTAGTACTGGTTGTAGATCGCGCCCGGCCCGTTCTCGGTGCCCGACTGGTTGTCGTGGTTGCCCGCGATCACACCGTTGGGCACACCTGCGTCGTCCAGGATCTTCTGCTGCTTCGAGGACAGCTCCAGCTCGCCGGTGACCTGGCGCTGCATGGCCTCGTCGGCGGGCTTGCGGATGTTGTTCTCGATGATGTCGCCGGTGTGGGCGACGTACGCGATCTTGCGCTTGTCCTTGTTGTCGGCGATCCAGCGCGACACGTCGCCGTAGGCCTTCTCCCAGACCGCGCGCTCCTCGGGTGTCTCCTGCTCCACCGCCCCCTCGGAGAGGTACTGCGTGTCGGTGTAGTGGACGATCGAGAAGTCGTACGAGTCGGGGTCGGCGAACCCGTTCGGGTCACCGGCGTCGATGTCGTCGGCGAACGGATCCTCGCCGGTCACCATGGCGTGGACCTGCTGCCTGTCGACGTACTTCCGGTCGACGACGGCGGTCAGGACGGTGTCGCCCTCGGCGACGCCGCGGGCGCTGGTCAGGACGTCCCACTTCGACGTCGCGGTGTTCCACACACGCAACGCGGCGAGCCGCTCGGGGTCGATGACACCCTCCCAGCGCAGCACCGGGGCGTCGACGTGGCCCTTCACCTGGACGTCGAACCGCTGGAACGTGACGTCCTCGGCGGCCGGCGCCTCGAGCGTCCTGCCGTCGGCGGGGGCGAGGCCTTCGGCCTTCACCTTCTTCTCGCCCTTGACCTCGAGCGTGGTGGGAACGGACGCGGCCGTGCCCTGGAACACCTGGTTCGGGGTGAGGATCTCGGCCTCGGAGAACGTGGCGCTCACCTCGCCGCCGTCGGGCTCGGCCACCTTCGCCGACAGCTTGACGCTGCTGCCCGCGTCGTTCGTCCCGGACTTCGGGGTGAGGTCGGCGGGGACGTCCGGGATGCCGGCGGAGGTGAACGTCACCTTGCGGGTGCCGCTGTTGCCGATGCCGTCGGTGCCGGACACCGTCAGGGTGTGCTCGCCGGCGGACAGGCCCGGCCCCACCGGGGCACCGAGCTGGACCGGCTTGCCGTCCAGCTTGACGTCCGGGCCGTTCACCACGCCGGAGAGGTCCTCGAGCCGGACGTCGAGGACGACCGAGGCGGTGATCCTCTGAGCGGCGGCGGGGACGCTGGCCGCCACCCGCGGGGCGGAGTTGTCGGTGACCAGGACCCGGGTCGCGGTGCTGCCGGTCTTCGACGTCGCGGCCAGGGTGTGCTTGCCGTCGTCGAGCTTCGTGGTGTCGAGGTCTGCGCGCAGGCCCTGGGCCGGGCCCTCGACGAAGAACTCGAGGTCGATCTCGGTCAGCGGGTTGACGTTGTCGCCGCAGTTGCCGTCACCGAGGCTGTACGAGCCCTTGAGCATCCGGCCGGCTGCGGTGCCGTTCGCCGGGGTGAGGGTGATGCCGGAGACGGCGAAGTCGTCGTGGTTGTCGCCGCACGACGTCGGATAGGTGCCGGCGACGAAGTCGATCGTGTTCCAGCCGGGGACGAGCCACTCGTTGGGGAACGTCAGGTCGACGTGCCGGCTGACGAAGTCGCTGTCGATCACGTGCTTCTGACCGTTCACCAGAATGTGGTTCTGGTAGCGGGCCTCGATCGAGTTGCTGCCCACGGTGAAGCCGAGGGTCGCGTTGCCGGAGCCGAGGGTGTCGGAGACGTGCACGGCCGGGGCGTCGATCGTGTAGTGCAGTTCCACCTCGCGCAGGCGGGTGTCGTTGTTGCCGCACGTGCCGTCGCCCATGGCGTAGGAGTCCGCGATGTCGCGGCCGGTGACGGTGCCGCCGTCGAAAGCGAGTGCGAGACGCGAGATGTCGAAGTCGTCGCGGTTGTTGCCGCAGCTCTCCTTGTACGGGCTGGTGACCACCGTGACGGTGTTGTCACCGGGCACCAGGAATCGCGCCGGAATCGCGATGTCGACCCGCTGGCTCACCCAGGTGCCGCCCATGTCGATGCGCTTGCCATTGACCAGCAGGTAGTTGTCGTACCGGTCGTCGATCGAGTCCGACCCGACGTCGAAGGAGAAGGTCGCCGCGCCGTTGCCGAGGTGCGCATCGGTGACGGGCGCGTCGCCGTCCACGGTCAGCGACTCGACGGCGCCCTCGGCACCCGCCGGGAGGTTCGTGAACACCGACTGCCGGCCGGCCACCAGCGTGCCGTCCTTGGGCAGCAACCCGGGGGCTCCCGCCGGGGCGTTGTTCACCGTCACGGTGTTCTTGACGGTCCTGCCCGCGGCGGAAGTCGCGGTGAGCGTGTGCACACCGTTGGCGAGCTTCGCGGTGTCCAGGTCTGCTGTGAGGCCGGTGGTGCCCTGCGGGTCGCCCAGGACGAAGAAGCTGAGTGCGGCCTTCGTCAGCAGCGAGGGGTTGGAACCGCAGCTGCCGTCGCCGAAGGAGTACGTGTACTCGTTCTCCTCACCGTCCGCGACCTCGCCGAGCAGGTCAAGGCCGATGTCGGAGAGCACGAAATCGTCGTAGTTGGTGCCGCACGAGCTGTCGACCGTGCCGGCGAAGAACTCGATCTTGTTCTCGCCCTTGACGAGGTGCTGGTTCGGGATCTCGATCGTGCCCCGCTCGTTGACGAGGTCGCCGATGTCCGCCCGGTACTCGCCGTTGACCAGCACGTAGTTGTGGTAGCGGGCCTCGGTCGAGTTCGACCCGACATCGAAACTGAGCCGGGACACCCCGACCGTCCGCTCGCCGTCGACGGTCTTCCCGTCGACCGCGAGCCGCGTCACGGAGTCACCGGCCGGCGTGGGCGTGCCCGCGACCTTCTGCGTGCCTTCCAGATATGCACCGTCGCCGGGAGTGAGGGTCGGCAGGCTCGTGGACTCCGCCGTCCCGCTCTGCCCCGGTGTGCGCTGCTCCGAACCGGTTTCGGCGTACGCCGCCGTCAGGTTGCCGCCCACGAGGAGCAGCGCGGTGAGAGCCGCCCCCGCGAGTCTTCGTCCACCTGATCTGCCGGCCGGCCGTTCTCGCCGCTCTGTGGGCCGCATCAGCAGCCGTCCTTCCTGTTCGCCACAAGGTGAAGGGCACGCCGTGACGATGTACGACATGCCCGTGGCGAATCCTCGGCAGCGCAGGTGAATGGAGTTACATCACCCGTAAACAACCAGTGGAAGGATTGTCGGTGGCCTGGGTTCTGAGTCGCTTTCAGTGTCAGTGCCAGAGCCACGGCGGGCCGCCGCAGCCGAGATCGCGAAGAGCTGTCGCGACGGACGCGAGCGACTCCGCCCTTTCCGTGACGGTCCGTCCGAGCTCACGCGTGGGATCGGACTGCCCCCGTCACGGGCCCGACCGCGGACAACAGGCCGACATCCCGAGTTCGCCTTCTCTTTCACGGGTGCTGGTTCGGCGATCCGGGGAGGGACCTAGTTTCGGCCGAATGAGAGCGGTGAGGAGCACGGTCCGGGAATGGACGCTGCGGGGCATGTGGGGTTCCGTGCTGCTCTCGGCGGGCGCGTGGGGCGCCGGCGCGTTGCCGCAGGGCGTGCGGGACGGGGTGTGGGGAGCACCGGGCCCGCTCGTCACAGCGGTGGGTGCGACGGCAGCGTATGCCGGACTCGGGCTGCTGGTGTGGGCCTGGTGGCAGTTGGGCACGCTCTTGCGGGCCGGTGCGGTGATGAGCCGGAGGCAGCAGTGGAGCACGCTGGGATGCTGGGCGTTGCCTCTGCTGCCCGCGCCGTTGCTGTTCAGCGCTGACGTCTACAGCTACATGGCCCAGGGTGCGCTGGCCCTGCGCGGCTGGAACGTCTACGAGGTCGGCCCGACGGCACTGGGCGGCCCGCTCGCCGCCAATGTCCCGGAGCTGTGGCGGGACGCACCGGCCCCGTACGGGCCGGTGTCCGTGCTGACGAGCGAAGCCGTGGTATCGGTGACCGGGGAGCATCGTGTGGTCGCCGCGGTCGTGGGGCTCCGGCTGGTGGCGCTCGCCGGGCTGGCCCTGCTGGCGTGGTCGGTGCAGCGGCTGGCGGTACGGACGGGTGCCGGCGGTGGAGGGGTCTGGTGGGCGGCGCCGCTCAATCCGTTGATGTTGGCGCATGTGGTGGGCGGTGCGCACAACGAGGCACTGATGGTCGGCCTGATGATGGCCGGTTTCGTGGCCTTCCGCTCCGGGCGATGGGGGCTGGGCACGGCGGTGCTGATGGCGGCCGTGCTGGTGAAGGCCCCGGCCGCGGTGGCATTGGGGTGTGCCGCGATGGTGGCGGTGGCCGCGCAGTCAGGGTGGTGGCGGCGATGCGGTCGTGCTCTGGGGATCGCCCTGGTGGCCGGCGGAACGCTGTGGCTGGGTGTGACCCTGTGCGGGCAGGGGTGGGGGTGGCTGCGGACCATGCGTACGCCGGCCGAGGTGTACACGCTGCTGTCGGTGAGCACGGACGTGGGCAGAGTGCTGGAGTGGACCGCGGCCACGGTGGGATGGAACGCCGCGCCGGGGGCGGTGACCGCGGCACGCACGGTCGGGACGCTGGTGGGGCTGGGCGCGGTGGTGTTCTGCCTATGGCGTGCTCCCCGCTGTGGGGCGGAACGCGCTGCGGCAATGGGGCTGCTGGCCCTGGTGATGTGCGCTCCCGCGGTGCAGGTGTGGTACCTGCTGTGGGGCGGGGTGCCGCTCGCTGTGGTGGCGTGGCGCACTCTGGCGGATGCCCGGGCGAAGGGGGCGGTGGTCGCTCTGCTCCTGCTGGTACTGCCCGCGGGCCGGGGGCCCACCTGGACCTATGCGGTCGCAGCCGTCATCGGGGGGTCGTTGACCATTTCGGTTCTGGCATGGACGGCTCTGCGGAGTCGGGAGCAGGCAGCCCTCGCCATGACCGGAGCCGCCGAGACAGGCCGGTTCCCGGCGCCTTCACCCTGATGGTGACGTGAACGCGGCACCCCTGCCGGCAGAGGTGCTCCGGCCGGGACTTCCCGGGCATTCGCCCGCGATCGAGCGACGTTGGAGGGCACAACCATGACAACCGCCGTGGACGACAACGCCGTTCCGCCACGGGGCCGGGAACCTCAGGACCCACAGCTTCGGTGGCCACCACTGCCGGCGGTGCGGACCGCACTGGCCCACCGGGCGGCCTGGGTGCTGGCCGTGAGTTCCCTGGTGATGCTGCTGCTGGTATGGATCCCCGCCTGCACCCGTTCCGGCATGGTGGACCTGCGGGTCTACCGCACCGGTTCCACCCATCTGCTCTCCGGCGACCTGTACGCCTTCCGGCTCCACCTGCCCGGCCCCGACATCTTCCCTCTGCCCTTCACCTACCCCCCGTTCGCCGCTGCCCTCTTCCTTCCCCTCTCCGCGCTCCCGTTCCCGCCGGCGGCGGCCGCCTGGACGGCGGCCTCGCTCCTGGCCCTGGTCGCCTTCGTTCACGGCAGCCTGCGCCTGGCCGCCCCGGACACACCACCCGAGCAGCACCGGCAGCGGGTACTGCTGTGGAGCGCCGCCCTGATGTGGATCGAACCGGTCACCACCACACTCGCCTTCGGACAGATCAATCTGCTGCTCGCGGCCCTGATCGTCCTCGCCGTCCAGCAGCGCGCGGCAGCCGCGGCGGGATTCGGTGTCGGAATCGCCGCCGCGATCAAGCTGACCCCGGCGGTCACCGGTCTCTACTTCCTCATCCGCAGGCGCTGGACAGCTGCCGCGTGGTCGGCCGTGGCGTTCTTCGCCGCGGCGGCGACCGGATGGTGGCTGGCACCAGGGCCCTCCCGCGACTTCTGGCTCCATGCGATGGGCGATGCCGCACGCGTCGGCCCCGTCGGGTCCGGGCTCAACCAGTCGTTGCGTGGGGCGCTTTCGCGCTCGCTCGGCCACGATGTGGGCATGTCCGCCCCATGGTGGACGGCGACCGCTCTGGTGGGCGTGCTGGCACTCCTCGCCGGAGTGCGCAGCGCACAGCGGTCCGACCGGCTCGGCTGCCTCCTCGCGGTGCAGGTGTTCGGCCTCCTGGCCAGCCCCATCTCGTGGTCCCACCACTGGGTCTGGGCCATCCCGGCCCTGTTCTGGCTCCTCCACACCCCGCACCGCACCCGTTGGCGCGCAGCCGCTCAGGCCGCCTGGGTGACGACGCTGACCTGCCATCTCGCTTTCTGGCTGGTACAACTCCATCCCCGGATCTTCTCGTTCGACTACTCATGGCCCCTCGCTGTGCTCGGCTGGGCCTACCCCGTGTGCGCGCTGCTCACCCTCGTGGCTCTGACCGCTGCATCCGCTCCCTCCCCGGCTCCCCTGCACGCCGGGGAAGCCGGCAGCCCGCTGTCACTTCTCCGGGTGCTGACTGCCAGGTGGCCACGTCCATGAGAACGGACGGCAGACCTTCACGACCTGGGGAGGGGCCGGAGCGCAACGAGGACTCGAACGCTGCGTGAGTTTCGACCGAGCGGCGGCCGCCGAGATCCGGCAGTCGGTGCGCCGACCACCCAAGGGCTGTCCATGCCGGAAGCCACGAGCTTCCGGCTGACCTGTCCGGTCAGGGCACCAGGGCGTGTGTCGGAAGTCCCGCCTGGCACGCGACGCCTGGCACGCACGCTCGCTGCGTTGCCGGGCGTCACGAGCCGGTGAACCTTTCCGGTCGCAGCACTAACGCACCAGGCAGGGGCGCTTGGCGTCGAACCTCCAGCCAGGCACGAGGTACTTCATGCCGGCAGCGTCGTCCCGCGCCCCCAGTGCCTCTTTCCGATAGAGCTCGTGGGCCGCGAGGAGGCGGTCCATGTCGAGTTCGATGCCCAGGCCGGGGGCGTCGGGGACGGCGATCTCGCCGTCGACGATCCGTGGCGGGGTGACGGTGAGCCGCTCCAGGCCCTCCTGCCAGATCCAGTGCGTGTCCAGGGCGTTGTACTCGCCCGGGGCCGCGGCGCCACAGTGCGTGATCATGGCGAGCGAGATGTCGAAGTGATTGTTGGAGTGGCAGCCCCAGGTCAGGCCCATCGCGTTGCACAGCTGCGCCACGCGCACCGAGCCCTGCATCGTCCAGAAGTGCGGGTCGGCCAGCGGGATGGAGACCGATTGCAGGGCCAGGGCGTGGGCCAGCTGTCGCCAGTCGGTGGCGATCATGTTGGTCGCCGTCGGAAGGCCCGTGGCGCGGCGGAACTCGGCGAGGATCTCGCGTCCGGAGTAGCCACCCTCCGCCCCGCAGGGATCCTCGGCGTAGGCGAGCGTGCCCACCAGCGGCGAGCACAGCTCGACCGCCTCGCGCAGCGACCACGCGCCGTTCGGGTCCAGGGTGATCCGCGCCCCGGGGAAGCGGTCCTTGAGCGCGCGTACGGCCTCGACCTCCTCGGCGCCCGCCAGAACTCCGCCCTTGAGCTTGAAGTCCCGGAAGCCGTACAGGTCGTAGGCCGCCTCGGCCTGACGGACGATCGACTCGGGGGTGAGCGCCTCCTCGTGCCGGAGGCGGTACCAGTCGATGTCCGAGTCGGGCTCGCGGACGTAATCCAGGTCGGTGCGGTCGGGGTCGCCGACGTAGAAGAGATAGCCCAGCACCCGTACGGAGTCCCGCTGCCGGCCGTCGCCGAGCAGGGCCGCGACCGGCACCTCGAGGTGCTGGCCGAGCAGGTCGAGCAGCGCCGATTCGACGGCCGTGACGGCGTGGACGGTGGTCCGCAGGTCGAAGGTCTGGGCGCCTCGTCCGCCCGAGTCGCAGTCCGCGAAGCGGTTCCCGATCTCACGCAGGACGCGCTTGTAGTCGCCCACCTTCGCGCCGACGACCAGGGACTCGGCGTCCCGCAGCGTCCGAGTGATCTTCTCGCCGCCGGGCACCTCCCCCAGTCCCGTACGGCCGTCGGAATCCCTGAGGACGACGACGTTGCGGGTGAAGTAGGGACCGTGGGCGCCGGAGAGGTTCAGCTCCATGCAGTCGCGGCCGGCGACGGGGTAGACGGCACAGTGGGTGATGGTCGGCTGACTCATGCTTGTCGGTTCCTTGGGTAGGGGCGAGGCGGGACTGTGATCAGGGGCTTCAGAGACTGAGGAAGTCGAGGACCCACTCTCCCGCCAGGACGCCGCCCAGGCCGAGGACCGCGAGCACCGTCGTATAGCTGGTACGGACCTTGATCGCCTCGATGACCGAGAGGTTGAAGTACTCCTTGAACAACCAGAATCCCGGGTCGTTGACATGGGAGAAGGCGATCGACCCGCACGAGACGGCGAGCACCATCATCTCGGGGTGGGCCCCGCTGCCCGCCAGGAGCGGCAGCACCACGCCGGAGGCCGTGACGACGGCGACCGTCGCCGAACCGAGCGCGACGCGGAGGATGACCGCGATGAGCCACGCCAGGATGATCGGCGAGATCGACCAGCTCTCCGTGGCGTCCTTGATGTAGTCGGAGATCCCGCCTTCGACGAGGACGTTCTTGAAGGCGCCGCCCGCGCCGATCACCAGGAGGATCATCGCCATCGCCTGGGCCGCCGAGGAGCAGGAGGCGCTGACGTCCGCCAGGCTGCGGCCGATCCGCGGTCCGAACGCCCAGACCGCCAGGAGGAAGGTCAGAAGGAGCGCGATCGGCGCCGAGCCGACGAAGGCAACCACGTGCAGGAACGAGTTCTCGCCGGACGTGACCATGTCGGTCACGGCCGCGCCGGCGATCAGCACCACCGGGAAGAGGGCCACGAACAGCGACCAGCCCATGCCGGGCATCTCCTCGTCGGTGAACTCGCGCTCACTGACCAGGCCCTTGGGTATGGAGGGGTTCATCGCCCTGACGAACGGCAGGCGCGGCCACACGAGCGCGACGAGCGCACCGGCCGGTACGGCGATGAAGAGGCCGTAGAAGAGGGTGTGGCCGACGGAGGCGTGGAAGGTCGCGGCCACGGCGGTGGGGCCGGGGTGCGGCGGCAGGAAGCTGTGCATCGTGGACAGAGCGATCGACATCGGCAGGCCCACCCACAGCAGGTTCGCCCCGGTGACCCTGACCAGTGTGAACGCGATGGGCACGATGATGATGAAGGCGACCTCGTAGAACATGGTCACGCCGATGAGCATGGACGTCACCACCATGGCCACCTGGACCCAGCGGGGGCCGAAGGCGTCGAGGAGTTTGCCGGCTATGCGCTGTGCGGCGCCGGAGTCCCCCATGATGCGGCCGACCATGGCGCCGAGCCCGATGGTGAGCATCGTGTCCCCGACCTGACCCCCGATGCCCTCCGAGAGGACGTCCGGGATGTCGACCACCGGAATCCCCCGGACCAGAGCGACGCCGACGGCGACGAGCAGGAGCGCGGCGAAGCCGTTGAGCTTCAGTCGGGTCATGAGGAGCAGCAGAACCAGAACGCTGATCCCGACTACAAGGAGTGGCATGTCAGTTCCCCTTTGAACTGTCGAACTGTCGAACCGCTGACCTGCCGGCGGCTCCTCGTCTGAGCCGGTGGCAAGGGCGGTGGGTGAAGGGGGTGCGGCAGGTGGCGGGGCGGCGTCAGGCGGCGCGTCGGCGCACGGCTCCGACCGGGTTCAGCCCGTCGTCGCGGAGCTTCTCCGGGCCGGCGAGGTCAGCCGGGCCGGGGTCGGTGAGCGGGGTGCGGACGGGGCCGACCGACAGACCGCGCGACCGGGCCGCGGCCTCGACCGGAGAGACCGTGGCCCCGACAACCGCGCGGCAATCGCCCTCGTCCAGCGCGCTGAACTCCCCGGTTCCGCAAGCCGGGAACACCGCGCCAGGTGCGGTGAACAGCTGGGCCGTCGGATACGTCCTGTACGACTCCAGGTCGAGGCCGCCGTCGTCCCTGAGGCTCGCCCGTTCCATGAATCACATCCCCATATGCAGATGACGTACATGTATGGGAACGGAGGTTAGGTGGGTGACCGGGACGCGGTCAATGGGTGCGCCGACGCGGATTTAGGATGAGGCCATGCCGGAAAGCAGCGGGGTCCGCGGGGTGAAGTCGGCGGCCCGGACCGTCGCACTGCTCGAACTGCTCGCCGCACGGGGCGACCGGCCCGCACGCCTGGACGAACTCGCCGAGGAGCTCTGCGTCCCGCGCAGCAGCATGTACCAGCTGCTTCAGACCCTCGTCGACTGCGACTGGGTGCGCTCCGACACGACCGGCTCTCTCTACGGCATCGGCATCCGCGCCCTGCACACGGGCACGAACTACCTGGACAGCGACCCGCACGTACGCACGGCCCGCCCCTATCTCGACGAGGCTTCGGACGCGCTGGGCGAGACGATCCACCTGGCACGGCTCGACGGACCGAACGTCATCTACCTCGCCACGCGCGAGTCCCACGAGTACCTGCGCACCATCAGCCGGGTCGGCCGCCGGATCCCGGCCCACGCCGGAGCCCTCGGCAAGGCTCTGCTCGCCGAGCGCCCCGACGACCAACTCCCGCTCGACGAAGGCCCTTTGGCGGCCCTCACGGAGAACACCCACACCGAACGCGCCGCGCTGCTCGCCGACCTCGCCGAAGTGCGGAAGCGCGGCTACTCCGTCGAGCACGAGGAGACAGTGCCCGGCATCGCGGGCTTCGGCTTCGCTTTGAGATACGACACACCGGCCACCGACGCCATCAGCTGCTCGGTGCCGGTGGCACGACTCAGCGAGGAGCACGGGGCCCGGATCGTCGCGGTCATGCGGGAGATACGGACGAAGATCGAGAGTGTCCCCACGCCCGCCTCAGGCGCTCCTGACTGGCGCTGACCCCCGCGACGCCCTTGGCGGACCTCTTCTCCCTGAGGGCTGCCCCGTAATCCCTGGCGAGACAGCCCTCAGGGTTCGGAACGCAGTGGTAGTTCGCCGACCACTTGAATCCGCCTTCGGGGCGTGACACTTCGGCCTCGACGGCGGCCATTGACTGCGGGACAACCCTCGGGCACGTGGCACCTTCCGGGCATGAATGGGCAAGTTCGCAATAACACTGCGCACCTCACCGCAGGACGCGGCACGGGAGGCGCTGATCATTTTCCACCGGAAGATCGGTACTCTGCGGGCCACCTGTACCGCGACTTCCGGTATACCCGACTGAACTCTTTTCTTGAATTTCAGAGCATGATGAGCAGACGCGTCTTCGGCTTGAGCTTTCTGTTCACCGAACGACTCTGCACGTACACCTCCAACTTGGGATTGTTCCCCGCCTTCACGGAGACGGTCCCCTGGATACCCGTACCGAACAGAAGGCTGCGCGCCGCGGCGCCCGTATAGGCTCGATCGGTGTCCTTCTCGACCACGATGACTTCCTTGTTCGGCTGAACCTGAGCCCTGGCGCCCAATTGGTAGTAACACGAACCGCGTTCGTACGTCACGCCCGGATGCGAATCGACGAAGGGGCGAATCTCGACCTCCTTGTCGACTTTCAGGAGCCGATACCTGCCGGCCGGAATCGGTTCGAGGTTCGCCCGCACCTCGTCGACCGATATGTCCTGGCCGACGGCGAACAGGTTCTTCGTGCCGCGCACGCCCTGCTCACGGCCCCGGAGGAAGCTGGTGGCGGCAGCGCGCACGGTGCCGATCGCCTCCTCGACGCCCTCCTGTGAATCCGCATCCCAGATGGCGATGTTTCCGGCCGGGAAACCGTAGTTCTGGGCGGTGCGCTTCGCCAGGGAGTTCGGAACGAGGATCGCGGACGTCCAGTGGCCCGGAAGCCCGCCCATCTTCGCCGCGATCCTGTCGAGCCAGGGGCCGAGGATGGCCATATCGCCGTCGTGCCGCCGGTCGCCGCCGGAGGCGTTCTCCTCGCCGTCCGTCACCACGATCTGGAGGAAGCTGTGCTCGCCGTATTCCTCCCAGATATGGCCCAGGTCGTCCAGGGACTTCAGAGAAGCCTCGATGAGGGCCGTAGCACCGTTGTTGACTTTGTACAGACCTCGCATGGACGGCAGATGCTTCACGTCCATGTCCCAGACCAGGTTCTCCACCTTGTGGTCGAAGGAGTAGAGGCTGATCCGGGTCTCATGGCCGAGACTGTCCGACTCGGCCTTCAGACCCGCTACGAACTCATCCACGACGCGGATGAGCTGCCCCTGGTGCTGACGCATGGAACCCGAACAGTCCACTACCAGCGCGACGTGATTCACCTTGTGCTGGATCTTGTTGGCGGACACGTTTCTGCTCCTTTTCCGCGGCTCCCCGAGTGATGCTTGAACTCTATGGGGAGGCACTGACAACGGCGTTTGACGCACAATCACCTGGCGACCGTGCGGGATCCGTTGCGCGCAGAGCCCTACCGTGTCGCGTCCGTTGCCGTGGATGTCGTGAACGGCAGCACGAGCCGGGAGGGGTGTGCGGCGTCGCGGTAGATCTTGTGGGTGACGGGGCGGCCCACCGGCAGGTGGAAGGCGTCCGGCGGCAGCAGCGCGTTGTGCGCGTCGACCAGCGGCTCGTCGTTCGACAGCTCCGCCACCAGGCGGTGACCTGGCTTGAATGTGGCTGCGAACGGGTAGAGCCGCAACACGTATTCCTCGATCCTCCCGGGCTCCACCGGCACCGCGCGGGTGTGCGGGTGGTACGGGTTGCCCTCGGTGGTGCGCTCCTCGTCGAGCTCGCGGTGGGAGGCTTTGAGGCAACCGGTGGTGATCAGCTGCCGACCGCCGCCGGGACCCTCGTCCCACAGGCGCAGGATGAAGTTGGTGTCGTCCTGGTCGATCTCCGCGAACAGGTGCGCCGCACCGGTGCCGATCAGTTCGGTGGGCTCCTCGAACGGCTCGGTGCTCCAACTCAGCACCTCCACCTTGTCGGTGACGGTGAGCGGTGCCTGGTAGAAGCCGTCGGGGGCCGCGTGCTCGGCGCCCATGGGCTCGGGCTCGAAGGAGAGCTTGCGCCGCGGGCGCAGGTGGAGCGACTTGTACTCGGCCTCCTTCGGCGGCCACTGCGCTGCGGTGACCACCTCGCGCGAGCCCTCCACGAAGACGCTCACGGCCGGCTCGTCCATGATCCCGTTGTCGATGCCCTTGAGCCAGTAGTCGTACCAGCGGAACATCTTGTCGTGCTCTTCGATCCAGGGACGCGACTGCATCGGCGGGTAGGAGCCGATGTCCAGCTTCTTGGGGCCCTTCAGGACGTCGAACAACTCGATGTGGCCGTCCACGGTCCAGCCGCGCCCCTGGTCGATCTGCAGGTAGACCGGGATGTCGATGTTCTCGGCCAGCGTGATCGGGTTGCGCTCCTCGTACCAGTCGCCGTCGAGGGGGTTCATCACGATGTCGAACCAGAACTCGCGGTTCTTCGGGTACTTGAGCACATGGACGAGGTTCGGCCAGGCCGCCACGTCCGGGTCCTTCAGCCGCTCCTCGACGAGCTTGTTCAGCTCCTCGCGGGAGTGGACCTCCTGCATGCGGGACCTGACGTCGGTGTGCGCGATGCCGGAGTCACCGCCGCGGCCCTCGCGGGCGGCGCGCGGCATGAACCACATGATGCCGCCGTGGTAGGTGGTCTCGTAGAAGTCGTAGTGGCCGCCGCTGACGAAGATCGCCTTGAGGTGCGGTGGCCGCTCGGCGGCGGCGAGCACCTGCATGGAGCCGAAGTAGGAGATGCCGATCATGCCGACGTTGCCGTCACACCACGGTTGCGCGGCGACCCACTCGACGAGGTCGTACAGGTCCTGCCCCTGGGGAACGCCGCCGAAGTTGTAGTTGCCGATCATGACACCGCCGGAATCACCGGTTCCGCGCATGTCGCCGATGACGTGGACGTACCCCTCCTTGACGACGCGCGCGATGTCACCGGCCTCGATGCAGCCGTCCCACATCGGACTGGGCCGGCGCTGCGGCGGCGTGGTGAGGGCGAGGGCCTGCAGTTCCTTGCCGTAGGCGCTCATCGCGATCAGGGCCGGCCGCGGTGTTTCGTCCTGACCGTGGTAGGCGTCCACGGCGAGTTCGACGCCGTCCCGCATCGGCACCCGGAGGTCCTTGCGGACGGCGATGGCCTGCTCACCGGCCCGGATCGTCTGAAAGTCAGTCATGAGTGCGAAGCTCCTCTGGGGGTCTGGGGGTCGTCCCCCGGGACAGTGCGGTACGAGTTCTGGTCGAGGTGCGTGCGGTAGCCGTGCATCGAGGTGAAGAACGGCGACGGCTCGAGCGCGGGGTCGCCGGTGTAGCCGAGCTCCTCGGCGACGCGGGCGAACGGCGAGTACGGAGAATCCGTCTCCTGCAGGCCGGCCTGCAGGCAGCCGCAGGCGGCCGCGGTGACCCGGCCCTCGACGGCGAGGCTCTGGGCAATGGCTTCCTGGGCCTGCGCGCCGTTCAGCTCGACTCCGTACGCCGTGCCGCCGGCGCGGCGGTAGGGGTGTCCGAGGTACAGGTGCTGCGGACGGATCTCGTCACGCAGGTACTCCAGGCTGGTGCGGTAGGCGACCGGGTCCAGGTAGCCGGGGAAGCCGTTGGCCGCCCCGTGGACCTGAACGGCGTCGCCGACGAACACCGAGCGCCGGCCCTCGACGACGTACGCGACCGATCCGGGCGTGTGACCCGGAATCGAGTGCACCGAGACGGTGACGTCGCCGCCGAGGGAGATGGTCTCGCCGCCCTTGACGAGCATGGAGGGCTCCATCTCGCCTGAGACGACGGCATGCGCCGCGGCCGTCACCTTCGCCTCGCCCTCGGGGTCACCCAGGTACCGGCCCCGTCCCGCGAGATACTCCTCCACGTGGGCCCGTCGCGAGCGGAGCATCGGTGCGTCGGCCTCGTGGATCACCACCCGTGCGCGCCGGCCGGTGAGCTCCCACAGTGCATGCGCCCCGCCGACGTGGTCGATGTGACCGTGGGTCAGCAGGATCCAGCGCACGTCCTGGATGCGGCGCCCGATCGCCTCGAGCGCGGGAAGCATCCCTTCGGCAGGCGAGGAGGCGATCCCGGTGTCGACGATGGCCGGCTCGGGTGCGTCGATGAAGAAGCTGTAGAGACCGAACCGGCCCCACGGCGAGACCAGGGGATGGACGTTGACTGCGTGCGTCATGGCTTTCTTTCCGAACTCGTACGTGGGTCGGGCAGGTCAGCGCCGGCTGAGGAAGTCGCGCGTCTGGGCGAAGACCCTGTGGTACTCCGGGATCCAGGAGAAGTGCTGGACGAATCCGTGGCCCGCACCCTCGTACCGGCTCACCGTCGCCTCCACGCCGGCCTCCCGCAGCCGCCGGCCGTAGAGCTCGCCCTCGTCGCGCAGCGGGTCGTGCTGGGCGGTGACGATGAGGGCCGGCGGCAGCCCGGTGAGGTCCGCCCGCTTGATCGGCGAGACGAGAGGGTCCGCCGGATCGGCGCCGCTGTCGATGTAGAACGCGTTGAAGGGTTTCAGCCCTGCCGTCTCCAGGCCGAAGCCCACGGCGTTCTCCCGTAGCGAGGCATAGCGGTCGACGTCGAAGTCGAGGTCGAGCGAGGGGTAGTAGAGGACCTGGTGCGTGATCCGGTCGAAGCCGTCGTCGTGCGCCCTGGCCGCGACCGCCGCGACGAAGGTGCCGCCGGAACTGTCGCCGGCGATGGCGAGGGTCGTGCCGTCCCAGGCGAGGCTCGCACCTTCCTCGGCAGCCCAGCGCACGACCGCGTAGCAGTCGTCGAGACCGGCCGGAAAGGCGGCCTCGGGCGCCAGGCGGTAGCCGACGGAGACGACCTTGAGACCGGTCTCCACGGCCAGCGAGCGCGCGACATGGTCGTGCGTCTCCAGGCTGCCGAGGAAGAACGCGCCACCGTGGAAGTAGACCAGCACGCCGTAGTCGTCGGCCTCGACCGGCGTGTGGATACGCACCGGTACCTCGCCCGACGCCGTCCGCACGGTCACGTCCTCGACCGCGTGGAGCGGCAGGCGCTCGTCGAGGGGAGCGACGTGCGCCTCGTCCACGGCGCGCATGGCGACCGGGTCGAGGGGACCCTCGGGCGGCGCGGGCAGGTCGGCGAGAACCTTGGCGATCTCAGGATGCAGCGGCATGACGTCACTCCTGCGGGGCAGCGGTTGCGGGCTTCTGACCGGGGAAGACGTCATCGATCTCTTCCTCGGTCCACCCCTGACGCGAGATGCGCTGCAGCTCGTCGGTCACCGGCTTGCGGGTGGTCTGGTACAGAGCCAGCGCCTCCTTCAGGGAGTCCGCCTGCCGCAGGGCGTCGGCGAGCGCTCCGGCGTCCTCGATGGCCGAGTTCGCGCCCTGACCCTGGTGGTGCAGCATCGAGTGGGCCGCGTCGCCCACGAGGACGACGGAGTCCGAGTGCCATGTGTCGACCGGGTCGATGTCGTAGACCGCGCGGATGCTCACGGTGTTCATGTCGAGGTCGCGCGTGATGTTCACGAGACGCTCGTCGAAGCCGTCCACCGTCGCCAGGAGGTCGTCCTTGGTGACCTGCGGTGCCCAGGTGCTGTCCGGGCACAGGGCGGTGATGTCGAACGACACCTGATTGCGGTGGCGCAGCGGCAGCAGGTAGATCTTCGTGCCCCGGCCGATGTACATCCGGAGGTTGTCGTCGACGACCATCCCGTGGGCGTCGTCGGCGGGGATCACCGTGCGGTAGGCGTGCTCACCCGAGAACACCGGGCCCTTGTCGCTGAACAGCTGTCGGCGCACCACCGACTTGATGCCGTCGGCACCGACGACCAGGTCGGCCTCGACGGTTTCGCCGCCCGCGAAGGTGAGGACGGAGCGGTCGCCCCTGTCCTGGATGGTCTCCAGCTGGTGGCCGAGGTGCACCATGCCCTCGGGGAGCACGCCCAGGAGAGCGTCGATGAAGTCCCCGCGGTGGATCAGGTGGGTCCTGGTCTCCTCGGCGAAGTCGTGGGTCCCCGGCCACGTCTCCTTCATGATCGGGTCACCGGTGGCGTTGAGGATTTCGAAGTAGTCGCTCGGCGAGCTCACCTTCGCGATCGCGTCGAGGATTCCCCACTGGCGGAACCGGTTCATGGTGGAAGGACGCAGACCGATGCCGGCGCCGACCTCCCGGATCCGGCTCGCCTGCTCGTAGACGTCGACGTCGGCGCCGAGCAGGCTCAGTGCCTTGGCCGCCGCCGCGCCGCCGTACCCCGCGCCGACGATGGCGACTTTCAGAGCCTCCGGCAGTAGGGATCACTTGAGACGTCGGGTGGTCGGGCGGCCGTCCCAGCGGTATTGCGGTGTCGCCCGCCGGATGAGCATGCGGAG
>NZ_JBHVEE010000031.1:0-83321 GCF_042802415.1 Streptomyces sp. NPDC057486
TCGCAAGGCGGAGGAGCGTCCTCATACTGGGCGTATTCGGGCGTTCCGACAACGCAGCGAGGTGCCGTAGCCGGCGTCGTGCGCCCGCCAGGGATTACGGGACAGCCCTTGGGGCCTCTCTTCGAGGCATGCCCGGGCGGTGTCCGGCCCGATCCGACGGACACCCCTGGCGCGAGCCCGTCGACTAACCGGTGGCGAGCAGCACCGTTCCCACCAGAGCCAGTCCGGCCCCCGCCGCCTGCACTCCGCGCAGCCGCTCGCCCAGCACCCCGCGCGCGGCCAGGGCCGTGACCACGGGATAGAGCGAGGCGAGTACGGCGGCCACGGTGACAGGGCCGTGCTGCGCGGCGATCGAGTAGGTGCCGTTGGCCGCGACATCGGCGAGGCCGACGAACGCCAGGGCGGGCAGCGAGGCCCGGATCACGGCCGCCCCGCCCACCTCGGGCAGCGCACGTCCTCCGCGGCGCACCGACACGAACAGAGCCGTACCGCCGACCGCGATATTGGTGAGGCGCTGCACGAAGAGCGCCAGGAACAGCCCGGTGACCGTCGTGGAAGCCTCCGCGATCAGCGACATCACCGTCCCGAAGCCGAACGCCGCCACCAGGGTCAGTACCACCGCCCGACGCTGGACCGGCGCCCCGCGCAGCTCCGGCCCGCCCGCCAGCACGATGCCCACGACTGCCACGGCGACGCCCGCGAACTGCAGCAGACCGGGACGCTCACCGACGATCAGGCCGACACTCACCGGCACGGCGACGCCCAGCGATCCGAGGGGGGAGACGACCCCCATCGGACCGAGCGCCAGCGCCTTGTAGAAGCTCAGCATCGCGACCGGCCCGACGGCGCCCGCCGCGACGGCGAACCAGAGCTGCGGGCCTGACTCGCTCCAGCCCCCGGTCGCGACCACGACGACGCCCAGCACGAGGGCTGCCACCGTCTGCGAGACGACGACCACGGTGAGCGCGGGCACTCGTCGCGTGAGCAGTCCGCCGCCGAAGTCGGCCAGCCCCCACAGCAGGCTGGTGGCCAGGGCGAACAGTGCTGTCATGACATGCCTCGCAGTACAGTGCGATGAACGATTGGGTGCACCACACCGTAGTGCAGTATTTTCGACTCTGTCATCCAGAATATTGGACGGAATGTGTCTGACCTCGACCAGCTCACGCAGTCGCTCGCGCGTAACCTCAAGCGCTGGCGCAGCGAACGCGGCTTCACCCTGGATGCCCTCGCCGCCCGCGCGGGCGTCAGCCGAGGCATGATCATCCAGATCGAACAGGCGCGCACCAACCCGAGCGTCGGCACCACCGTCAAGCTGGCCGACGCGTTGGGCGTCAGCATCACCACCCTGCTCGACTACGAGCAGGGCTCCCATGTGCGGTTGGTGCCCGAGAGTCAGGCGGTGCGCATGTGGTCCACCGAGGCGGGCAGCTCCACGACTCTCCTCGTCGGCACGGAGGCCAGGGGTCCCCTCGAACTCTGGTCCTGGCGCCTGATGCCCGGCGAGGGCAGCGCCTCCGACCCGCATCCCGAAGGCACCGTCGAACTCCTGCACGTCACCGCGGGTGTGCTCACCCTGGTCGTCGACGGCGAGGAGCACTCCGTACCCGCAGGGACATCCGCCACCTTCGAGGCGCATCACCCGCATGTCTACCGCAACGACGGCGCCGAGCCCGCCGAGGTCACCATGGCGGTCTCCATTCCTCCGGTGCGCTGAGTTCACCGGCTGAGACGGCCAACCGGATCCCGCGCAGGCCTTGTTACGTTGCTCCCATGCGCGCACCCATCGGCTCCTTCGAGAACGCAGGCCCCGCCGTCGACCGACTCGGCCTCCTCACCCCGCCGGTCGCCAAGGCGGTGAGCGAGGGGTGGGGCGACGTCCCCGCCGACCGGATCCTGCACGTCGACACGGACCCGGCGATCGCGGACACGGCCGCCTTCGTCGAACACCACGGCGCCGAGCTGCTCGACAGCTCGGCCAACTGCGTCGTGGTGGCGGGCAAGCGCGGCGGCGATGTCACCCTGGCTGCCTGCGTCGTCCTCTCGCGCACCCGCGTCGACGTGAACGGGGCGGTCCGCAAGCACCTCGGCGCCCGCAAGGCCTCCTTCGCCTCCATGGACACGGCAGTCGGCGAGACCGGCATGGAGTACGGGGGGATCACCCCGATCGGGCTCCCGGGCGAATGGCCCCTGCTGCTCGATCCCGCGGTGGTCGATCAGGAATGGGTCCTGATCGGCAGCGGCAGCCGCCGCGGCAAGCTGATCGTCCCGGGCGAGGCCCTGGCGTCGCTGCCGAACGCGGTGCTTGTCGAGGGGCTCGGCGTGCTGGTGGGCTGAGCCCGAAGGCCTTCGGTGAATTGGTTCAACGTTTTGGCTCAACCGGCTGACCCGGCCCGCTCTCTGCGGGAGGCTTGGTCGAGTCGTGTGTCATGTCCGGGTCCGGGTCCTTGTGGGCTGAACGGTGGCCGACCGCTAGCTCGAAAGGGTGCGATGCGTTCTCGGTCGAAACTCCGGGGTCCAGTGGGGAGTTTGAGTGCCGGAGACATGCCTACACGCACATCAATACGCCATTTGCCTGATTTTAATCATATTTACCCCGCCAATGGGGAATGGAGAACTGC
Organism: Streptomyces sp. NPDC057486; assembly: GCF_042802415.1. Lineage (NCBI taxonomy): Bacteria > Bacillati > Actinomycetota > Actinomycetes > Kitasatosporales > Streptomycetaceae > Streptomyces > Streptomyces sp. NPDC057486. Next base: position 2,622 of record NZ_JBHVEE010000031.1, read on the forward strand.
ACCCATCGGTGACATGCGTGTCGCCGATGGGCCTCCATCGACATGAGAGGTTTAGATGAACACTACACTCGTCTCGGCGGCCGTCAGGCCGGGACTCACCCCGCGGCTTCCGGCCGCGCCTCGGGTGCCGCTCGCCAAGCGGGCGGCCGTCCAGAGCGGCGGGGCCCTGCCCGCATCGCTCAGTCGGCTGCTGTCGACCGATGCCGGGGCGAGCCCGCTGGTGATCGCAGCCTTTCAGTCGTCGGTCTGAGTAGCCGGGACAGAATTTCGCCATGGACCGGCCGTCGCCCTCGCTGAGCCAATTCGTACTGAAGATGCACAGTCGCTGTGATCTCGCGTGCGACCACTGCTATGTGTACGAACATGCGGACACGAGTTGGCGCGGCCGGCCCAAGGTGGTGTCCGAGGACACTCTGGTCAGGGTGGCGGACCGCATTGCCGAGCACGCCCGGGCCCACCGACTGCCGGCCGTCCACGTGGTGCTGCACGGCGGGGAGCCGCTGCTGGCCGGCCCGGACCGACTCCGCCGCGCGGCCGACGAGCTCTCCCGCGCACTGGACGGCGTCAGCGCACTCGATCTGCGCATCCATACCAACGGTGTGCTGCTCGACGAGAACTTCTTGGAGCTGTTCGCCGAGCTCGGCATCAAGGTCGGCGTGTCGCTGGACGGTGACAAGGCTTCCAACGACCGTCACCGCCGCTACGCCGACGGTCGCAGCAGCCACCCCCAGGTGCTGCGAGCCGTCGAACTGCTCAATCGGCCCGCCCACCGGTGGCTTTTCGCCGGTCTGCTCTGCACCATCGATGTGCGCAACGACCCGATCGCCGTCTACGACGCACTGGTCGCCCTCGACCCGCCACGCATCGACTTCCTTCTGCCGCACGCGACGTGGGACGTGCCGCCGCTCCGCCCCGGGGACTCGGCAACGCCCTACGCGGACTGGCTGTTCACCGTCTACCGGCGCTGGGACGCAGCGGGCCGGCCGGTCCCTGTACGGATCTTCGACTCCGTTCTGCGCACCCTGCGCGGCGAGAGCAGCCTCACCGAATCCCTCGGCCTGGCACCGGCTGATCTTGTCGTCATCGAGACCGACGGCACGTTCGAACAGGCGGACAGCCTGAAGACGGCCTACGATGCCGCGCCCGCCACAGGTATGGATGTCGTCGCCAACACGCTCGACGACGTGCTCCGTCATCCCGGCATGCTCGCCAGGCAACAAGGCCTTGAGCAGCTGAGCAAGGAGTGCCGCGCCTGCCCGGTCGTCAACTCCTGTGGTGGCGGCCTCTATGCCCACCGCTATCGGACCGGCAGCGGCTTCGACAACCCGTCCGTGTTCTGCCCCGATCTGATGGAACTGATCATGAGCATTCGCGACCGGGAGACCTCGGCGCCCACTCCGTCGGCGGGGCATGCCGAGCCCCTCGATGCCGTCCAACTGGACGAACTGGCCTCTGGTTTCGGTAGCGCGGAGACGGTGAGTCGGCTGGCCGCCGCCCAGCTGGAGCTCAACTGGGACCTGCTGGCCGCGGTGAGCGAGCGCGCCCCGCGGACCGACCGGACAGCGACGGCAGCATGGCAGCTGATGGTCGACCTGGACGTCAGGGCGCCCGAGGCGCTGGACGCGGCGGTGGCTCACCCGTACACGCGGCCCTGGGCCCTGCGCATTCTGGAGGGCCGAGCTCCGCAGACCATCGCGTCCGGCCTCGCGGAGATCGCAGCTGTCGGTGCGATGCGGGCGCGCCAGGGCGACACGATCGCGGTGCCCGTGCGGGGCGGGCTGCTTCGGCTGCCGAGCCTCGGTTCGGTGATTCTTCCCGACGAGGCATCCGTCGCCGAGGTGACGGCGGACCCGGAGGGCTTCACGGTCCGGGCGGTCGGCTGCGAGATGCGCGTCGGCTGGGACGAAGGTCTGAACGGCCTCACCCCGCAATGGCATCCCGTCCGGATCGTGGAACGGCCCGGCTGGGCCGTCGCTCTGGAGGACACGGACCCCTTGCGCGACAGCCACCAGTGGCCGGTCACCGATCGGCTCTCCGCGGGCGAGGCGAAGGTGTGGGCGGAGGACCTGGCTGAGGCCTGGTCACTGATCCAGAGCGAACTGCCCGGTTACGCACCGGGCGTGGCAGCAGGACTCCGGGTCCTCACCCCTCTGCACGCGCCGGACGGCAGCGATGTCAGTGCCGCCTCCAGGGAGGCGTTCGGGGCGGTTGCGGCGGCGCGGCCCGAGACGCCCGATCTGCTGGCCCTGCTGATCGTCCACGAGTTCCAGCACGTCAAGCTGGGAGCGATCCTGGACAGCTTCGACCTGTATGAGCCCGTTGGCGACCGTCGGTTGTTCTACGCCCCCTGGCGCGACGATCCTCGACCGCTGGACGGTCTGCTCCAGGGGGCGTACGCGCATATCGCGGTGACGGACTTCTGGCGCGTAAGGAGACTGGCCACGCAGGGGCAGGCGGCGCGCACGGCCGAGGCCCGGTTCGCCCGGTGGCGGGAGCAGACCGCCGGCGCCGTCCAGGTGCTTGCCGGGTCCGGCCTCCTGACACCGCTCGGCGACCGCTTCGTCGCAGGGATGGCCCGCACGGTCGAGAAATGGTCGGCGGAGGACGTCTCTCCCGCCGCGTCGGCTGAGGCGAGACGCTCCGCCGCACGACACCGCGCCGACTGGGAGGCGCGCAATCCGGCACGTGCCACGCACCGCTGACCGCACTTGGCTTCAAAAATGACGGATATGGCGGTAATTGATTGATCGACAGCGAAATTTGCGTGGCAGGATCAACAATTAGGCGCGTTAGTGCTGTTCCGTCGATGATTCCCTCCTTCCTAGACTGAGGCTCCACACGTGGACCGGGGGAGACGTTGGATCTTGAGGCAGCGGGGGTGCGGGGAGCTGAGCCAAGACCGTACTTCTTTCTCAGTTACGCCCATACGCCCAGGAACGATCCAAAGGACAAGGACCCGAATCTCTGGGTCGAGCGGTTCTACCGGGACCTGTGCGCCCATGTTCTGCAACTGACGTCGCTGCCCGCCGGAGTGCCTGCCGGCTTTCTGGATCAACACATGCAGCCGGGCGAAGGATGGCAGGAGCGGCTCGCCGAATCCCTTGCGTACTGCAGGGTCTTCGTGCCGCTCTACTCGCCACGCTATTTTCTGAGTGAACAGTGCGGACGTGAGTGGTACGCATTCTCCAGCCGCGCGATCCATAACCAGGCGGCGCGGAACAATGGCAGCCAGATGTCCGGAATCGTGCCGGCGCTCTGGGTCCCCGTACCGCCGCGTCAGCTCCCGCAACCTGCCGAGCGGCTCCAGTTCAACCATGCGACCTTCGGCGACGACTACGCCGACGAGGGGTTCTACGGACTGATCAAGCTGCGCTATCTGCGCGACCAGTACGAACGCGCCGTCTATCTCCTGGCCAAACGCATAGTCAAGGTGGCGGAACAGACCCGGATGCCCGAGGGCGATCCCCACCAGGACTACGCCTCCGTGCCCAGTGCATTCGGGCCACCGGGGCCGGCGCGACAGATGGAGATCTCGGTCCTTGCCTGCTCCCGTTCCGATCTGCCGGCGGGCCGCGCCCCCGACTGCTACGGACCGGCCCAGCGCGACTGGAACCCTTACCATCCCAAGTCGTCCAGGCCGCTGGTCGACCACGCAGTCGACCTCGTCCGCAATCTCGACTACCAGGTAAGGGTGGGGGATTTCGAGTCCGAGGCGGAACGGCTGCTGGGGAGCGACCGCCCGACGGCTCCCGGGCTGCTCCTCCTGGACCGCTGGGCCCTCGACGTGCCCCACCGCAGGGAGTTGGTGCGGCGGTTGGGCGAGGTGGGACGCCCATGGATCAGCGTCATGGTTCCTTGGAACCGTGACGATCCCGACTCAGGCCGTCGCGAGTCCGAACTGCGCGCCGTGACCGAAGGGATGCTCGAACAGCATTCCGAACAGGAGAGCGGTCACCGGTCGCATGGCGGAGGCGTTCCCACGCTTGAGGCGTTCAGCCAGGAACTGCCCGGCGCGGTGAAGGCCGCCGAACGGCACTACGCGGCCCACGCGGAGACCTTCCCTCCGCCGGGTGAGGGCGGCGGGATCCCCAGACTCCTGCTGGACGGTGTCGGTTACGGCTCGACGAGCGATTCCGTTCCGCCTGTCCACGGCAAGGTCCACGGCAAGGTCCACGACAAGGGCGGCGCCGACGACGGCGAAGCCTCCGAGGGGGAGGATCCAGCGAATGACCGAGAACCGTGACGGGACCGTCGTCACCTTCTACTCGTACAAGGGCGGTACCGGCCGCACCATGGCACTTGCCAATACCGCCTGGATCCTCGCGGCGAACGGCCATCGTGTCCTGGCCGTGGACTGGGATCTCGAAGCACCAGGGCTGCACCGGTTCTTCCACCCCTTTCTCGATCTTTCCGATCTGGCCGCCACGCCCGGGCTGATCAATCTGATCACCGAATACCAGGAAGAGGCCCGCAGGCCCGCTCCGCGTGACCCGGGCTGGCACCGTGAATACGCTCGGGTCAGACCGCATGCGACCTCACTCAACTGGGCATTCCAGCACGGCGGAAGTCTCGACTTCCTTTCCGCGGGCCGTCGCAACCGGGACTATTCGTCGACCGTCGGCAGGATGGACTGGGACGATTTCTACGAGCGTTACGGCGGCGGCCAGTTCTTCGATGCCATGCGCGCCGACATGCAGAAGCACTACGACTTCACCTTGATCGACAGTCGGACCGGACTCAGTGATATCGCCGACATCTGCACCGTTCAGATGCCTCAGGTGCTCGTGGTCTGTTTCACCCTGAGTGACCAGAGCATCGAGGGCGCGTCCGCCGTGGCCCGCGACATCGAGGAACGATTCCACGACAAGCACATCCGCATCCTTCCCGTGCCGATGCGGATCGACGACGGGGAGAAGGAGAAGGCCGACGCCGGGCGGGCACTTGCGAAGGACAGTTTTCCCGGCTTCCCCAGCGGACTCGGCAAAGAGGAACTCGCCAACTACTGGGGAACGGTGGAGATCCCCTATCGGCCCTTCTACGCGTACGAGGAGATCCTGGCCACCTTCGGGGACGCCCCCAACATCACCAGTTCCATGCTCACCGCCTGCGAGCGGCTCACCTCGGTGCTCACGGAGGGGCGGGTGAACACATTGCCGCCCATCGACGAGGCGGAACGGCTGGCCTATGTGTCGGCCTACACCCGCCGCAGGCCGGTGCCGCCGTCGAACATCGTCCTCACCTATGCGGCGGAGGACCAGATGTGGGCGGACTGGCTGGAGGCCGTCCTGCTCCGTGCCGGTTTCAATGTCATGCCCGTCGATGTCCGTACCCCCCATGCGGCGTGGACCGAAGCGGAGTGGGCGTCGCCCGGCGCCTACCGGATCGTCCCGGTCGTCTCGCAGGCGTACCAGAGTTCGAGCCTTGCCCGGAGCCTGTGGGAGTCGGTCCTGGGCTTCGCCCCCTCGGACAGCCGACGCCAGCTCGTCCCGGTCCGGATCAGTGACGTACGGCTGACGCTTCCGCTCAACAGCCGGGGCATCGTCGATGTGGCCCGGCTGGACGAACGCGAAGCGGCCACCGCGGTGCTCACCGCCCTGGACCGGGCCGAATCCGCCGACGGGCCCCCGGTCGCGCCCGGCGGGCCCCGGTTTCCCGGAGCCGTCCCCGGGGTGTGGAACGTGCGGCCCCGGCACGCCTGGTTCACCGGGCGCGGCTCCGTCCTGGAACGGCTGCGCGACCGATTACGCGGCAACGGCCGCTCGAACCAGCATCTGCCCCAGGTCCTGTACGGGCTCGGCGGCGTCGGCAAGACGCAGGTGGCGCGGGAGTACGCGCACCGGTTCCGGGCCGACTACGACCTGGTGTGGTGGGTCGAGGCCGAGCAGCCCGACCGGGTGGTGTCGTCATTGGCGGAACTGGCCGAGCGGATGGACCTGCGGGCCGGTGAAGTGGTCGCCGAAGCGGCCAGGGCGGCGCTGGATGCTCTGCGCAGTGGAGCGCCGTACGCCCGCTGGCTGCTGGTCTTCGACAATGTCGAGGACCTCGACCAGGCGCTTGCACTCTTTCCGGACGAGACCGGTCCGCTCTCCTCGGGTCTCTACGGTCATATTCTCGCCACCTGCCGCAACAAGCCGATATCCAGCCGGGTGGATGCGCTGGAGGTCGAGGTCTTCACTCGCGCCGAGTCCGTGGAACACCTCTGCCGAAGGGTCCGAAAGCTGCCCCCGCGCGACGCGGACCGGGTGGCCGAAGCAGTCGGCGACCTGCCCCTGGCGGTGGAGGTTGCGGCAGCCTGGCTCGCCGAGACAGCGACCCCGGTCGACGCCTACGTCGAACAGCTCAAGGAGCAGAGCACCAAAGTGCTCTCGCTCGGCAGGCCCGAGGACTACGCGCAGAAGATCGGCGCGACCTGGAACATCTCGATCGCCCGGCTGCGCAAGGAGTCCAGAGCGGCGGCCCGCCTGCTGGAACTGTGCTCGTTCTTCTCCGCCGAGCCGATCTCGATGACGCTCATCGGCAGCGACTCGATGTTCCGGTCCTTGCTGCCGTACGACCCCGATCTCCGTGAGCGGTACATGCTCGGCAGGGTCATCCAGGCACTCAACCGCTTCGCCCTGGCCAAGGTCGACCCGGCGGACAGCAGCATCCAGATCCACCGCCTCGTCCAGGCCGCCGTCCGGGCCGGGCTGAGCGCCGAGGAGCGCACCACGGCGGTGCACGAGGTGCACCGCATCCTGGCGGAGGCCCGCCCCGCCCAGGGGGCGGACCAGGACAACCCGGTCAACGATCCGCAGAGCTGGCCGGCCTTCGAGCTGATCTGGCCGCACCTCGGCCCGTCGGGGATCGCCGACTGCGACGAGGCGGAGGCCCGGCAGCTCATGGTCGACCGGATCCGTTACCTCCTCAAGCGAGGGGATCTGGAGAGCGCCCGGGTGCTGGGCACCCAACTCAACGCTGCCTGGACCCAGGAGCTGGGCGAGGACGACCTGCAGACCCTGAATCTCCGCTTCGAACTGGCCAATGCCCTCCGTGCCCAGGGCCGCTACCAGGAAGCGAGGACGATGGACGAGGACACCCTCGCCCGGCAGACCCGGCTGCTGCGCGAGGACCACCCCAGCCTGCTGATCACCACCGGCAGTCTGGCCGCCGACCTCCGGGCACTCGGCCGGTTCGACGAGGCGCTGGCCCGGGACCGGAAGATCCATCACGTCATGGGCGAGACGTTCGGGGACATTCACCCGCGCACCCTCGTCGCCGCCCACAACCTGGCCATCGACTACCGCCTGACCGGCGACAGCGAAGCGGCGCGCAGGCTCGACGAACTCACGGTGGAGCGCCGCAGTACGCTGCTCGGGGTGGACCATCCGTACACCCTGACCACCAAGGGACACCTGGGCCGGGACCTGCGGGAGACCGGGGAGTACGCGTCCTCGGTACAGATCCTGCGCGAGGTCAAAGCCGCATTCGAGCGGGTCCTCAACGCGGATGTGCCGGAGGCGCTGCGTACCGCGAAGAGCCTTGCCGTCTCGCTCCGCAAGGCCGGCCAGCCGCACGAGGCGAAGCGGCTGACGGAGGAGACGTACAACCGCTACCGCGAGCGGTACGGAACGAAGGTTCCGGACGCTCTGGCCTGCGGGCTGAACCTCGCGGCCGACTTCTCCGCCCTCGGTGACAAGCAGGCGGCGCTCGATCTCGCCAACCAGGCGCTCGACGGTTACCGCAACACGCTCGGGGACGAGCACCCGTTCACCCTGGCCTGCCGCAATAACGTCGCCATCTACCTGCGCGGCATGGGCGCGGCCGGGGAGGCGGCGGAATGGGGCGAGGAGGTCCGGGCCGCTCTGGAGGAGAGCCTGGGCGCGCAGCATCCGTTCACCCTCTGCGCCGCGATCAACCTGGCCAACGCCTATGGCGACCTGAACCGGCCCGAAGCGGCCGAGAGGTGGGAACGGGCGGCCCTCGAAGGGCTGTTGGACCGTTACGGACCGAACCACCCGGACGTGCTGGCCTGCCGCTCCAACCTGGCGAATACCCTGCGCGCGCTGGACAGGGAGAGCGAGGCCGAGCAGCTGCGCGCCGAAGTTGTGTCCCTGGCCGTCGAACACCTGGGCGTGGACCATCCCATCGCGGTGGCAGCGCGCACCTGGCGGCGCATCAACCGGGATCTGGAGCCGCAGCCCGTGTGAGCGCGGAACAGGGGGCGGGAGCCGCGAGGACGGCCGGTCCGTGCGGTACGGACCGGATCGTCCCGGGAGCCGGCGCGGCGGGGGTTGTGAGCTGCTGTCGGTTGGCTGAGCGGGAGTGAGTGGTGGTGTGCGGGAGTGAGTTCGGTCGGTGGGTTTGTGGGGGTGGGAACGGGGGTTCTGGGGTCGAATGGGTGACCTTGGCGGCTGTTGCTCGTTGGGCTGGACAGTGGGCGGCTGACCTTTGAGGGAGGGGGTGGTGTGGTGGGTGGTGTGCGGGAGTTGGCCGGGTCCTTCGTGGTGCCCGGTCCTTGCGGGGTGGCGGTCCGGGACCGTCTGGGGCACCTCACTCCCCGGGACGAGGAGGTGCTGCGTGCGGTCGGTGAGCATCAGGGCCGTCTGGCTTCGCGTGATCTCAAGGCGCGCTGTGCGGACGGTCTGGAGCACAGCGCTCAGACGTGGGCGGCGCGTAAGCGGGACCTGACGCCGCTGTCGTCGTCGCGGATCGCGGGTGCGATCACCAAGGCCACGCACGATCAGTGGGCGCTGGCCCGGCGTTGCCAGGCCGCGCACATCCAGACGCTGGAGGCCGGGATCAGGACGCTGCGGCAGCGTCTGTCCCTCCCGATCGGGGAGAAGGGCACCAAGCAGGCGGCGGGTGGCTACCGCTCCCGGAGTGAGTGGTTCCACAAGTCCCGCCGCCTGGCTGCCCTGGAGGCGCGGCATGCGGCCGTTGTCGCCGACCGGCAGGCCGGACGGGTGCGGGTGGTGCGGGGTGGCAAACGTCTCCTGAACACCCGCCACCACCTCGCCGAGGCCGGGCTCGCCGAAGACCAGTGGCGGCAACGGTGGGAGGCGGAGCGCTGGTTCATCGCGGCGGACGGTGAGTCGGGGAAGCGGTTCGGGAACGAGACGATCCGCGTCACCCCGGACGGCGAAGTGTCCATCAGACTCCCTGTCCCGCTCGCGCACCTGGCCAACGCCGGGCACGGCCGGTACACCCTCACCACCCGGATCGCGTTTGCGCACCGGGGCCAGGAGTGGGCCGACCGCATCACCGCCAACCGGGCCGTGGCCTACCGCATCCACCTCGATACGGGGCGTGGCCGTTGGTATCTCACCGCGTCCTGGCAGCGCCCCGTCGTGAAGACCATGACGCTGTCCGCCGCCCGCGCCCGGGGCATGATCGGTGTCGACACCAACGCCGACCACTTCGCCGCCTACCGGCTCGACCGGCACGGCAACCCCATCGGCGACCCGCACCGCTTCTCCTACGACCTGTCCGGCACCGCCGGTCACCGCGACGCACAGATCCGCCACGCCCTGACCCGCCTGATCCACTGGGCGGTGCGTGCCGGGGTCGCCGCGATCGGCATCGAAGACCTCGACTTCACCACCGAGAAGACCCGCGAAAAACACGGCCGCCGCAAACGGTTCCGGCAACTCATCTCCGGCATCCCGACCGGGAAACTCAAGGCCCGGCTGGTATCGATGGCCGCCGAACACGGCCTGAGCATCGTCGCGGTCGACCCCGCCTACACCTCCCAGTGGGGTGCCCAGCACTGGCAGAAGCCACTGGCCACCCCCCGCCGCACCATGTCCCGTCACGATGCCGCCGGTATCGCGATCGGACGACGCGCCCTCGGACACCCGATCCGGCGTCGGACGGCACCACCCCCGCACGACCGGAGCGATCGTGCGGGGCATCGGACCGCCCAGGCCGGACCAGGTGACCGGGGGCGTGAGGGAACCCGCCCACCCGCAACGGACCGGCCCCCCGGAGGACCGTCACCGAACGGGACGCGAACGCGGGAACCCAGCGCATCCAACACCGTTCGGGATGCGCCCAGTACGCAACAGAGGGTCCAGGACTCACTCACGCACACTGGCTAGGAACGGTCACCTGGTGGCCCAGCTGAGCACGCGCGTCAGCACCCGCAACGCGCCGAAGTGCGCCGCACCGCGCTCCACCACCATCTCCGCACCCGGGATGTGCTCCGCCAGCCACCGGGTGTGCTGCACCGGGGCGAAGACATCGTCCTCGCCGTGCCAGAGAAGTACGGGTGAAGTGATGTCCTCAGGACGGAACTCCCAGTCCTTGCTGAACGACATGACATCGTCGACCCAGCCGTCGGCGGAATCGCGCAGACCCTCGGCGAAGTTACGGACCAGCATGGCCCTGATCCCGGTGTCCGACACGATGCCGCGGTCCGAATCGGGCAGCCCGCGGTGCATATCGGCGACCGAACCCATCGGGTCCGCCCGGATCGACGCGGAACGGCGCTCCAGGGCGGCCGTCAGCTGGTGGTGGCCCGCTGCGGCGTTGATGTATTCGCGCACGTTGGATTCGGTCATTCCGTCGAACCAGTCGAGGCCCTGGGCGTCACGCGGCGCCAGGCCCACCAGCGCGGCGGTGCGCGCCGCGCGCTCCGGCAGCAGCGCGGCACACGCGAGCGCGTGCGGTGCCCCACCGGACCGGCCGACCACCGCGAACCGGCCGAGGCCGAGGGCGTCCGCGATTGCGGTGACGTCCGCGGCGACATGAGCCACCGACCGCCGAGGTAATCGGTGCGAGGCACCGTACCCGGGACGGTCGTACGTGATGAGATGGATGCCCAGCCGGTACAGGACGGAGCTGCGCGGGGCCGGACCGAGTCTGCTGCCCGGCGTGCCGTGGAGCAGGAAGACCGGCCTGCCATGCGGATTGCCGTAGTGCTCCACGGCCAAAGCGCGACCGTCCTCCGTGTGGATCAGCTGCTCCATCCGGTGCCTCCCCCTAAGGCCGATACGCGGCAAGTATGAGCGCAGGCTGACGTGTTGGTATAGACGCGCACAGGCCTTCTGCCCAGTGGCGGCTGTGCCGACGCGCCGCTACACCCGCCCCTTCCGCAGCGACGGAAGCCGGCGGGCCGCGAAGTCGACCGCGTCGGTGAGGTCGAAGAGGTGGCCGGTCGCCGAGCCCACCGGGCCGCTGCGTACCGCCGCACCGTTGTCCGTGCGGGCGAACTCCGCCCCGAGAGCGGCGAAGTCGCTGTCGTCCAGCGCCACGTCCTCGTACTCCCACCAGTGGCGTCTGCCCCGGGTGGTCACCACGCAGCGGTAGGTGCGGCGCGGCGGGGTGGGGACGCGGTACTCGCCGAGGTGGAACGCGGTGCAGGAGTCGAAGCCGGTGCCCAGCAGCAGGACGTGAGCCCGCACGTCGTAGAGGCGGGCCAGCGGCGAGTCCTCGCCGAGGTGGCAGTCGGGGCGGTGGTGTGCGAGCAGCTTGCCGGCAAGGGTGCCGAGGGCGGCGAACGAGGTCTGCGGATGGCTGCTGCGTGCCGCCCCCGGGGTCAGCCGTACGGCCTCCGCGAGCCGGCCCATCGACGGTGCGGCCGTGGTGGCGGGGTCGAACGGTGGCATGCTCGCGCGGACCGCATCCCGGGCGTGGTCGGTGAGGCCGCGGACCCGGTTGCGGTACTGGGGGGAGGTGTCGGAGTTCTCCGGTGTGAACGACGGGACGATCAAGGTGCCGTCCTCGCCGAGCGCGTCCCGCAGCGCACCGATCACCGCACCGGCCCCGCCGCTGACCGCCCCCACCGCCCGCATCGACGCATGCACCAGGAGGACACCGCTCCGCTCCACGCCGAGCCGGGACAGCTGACCGGCCAGCCGGCTTCGGCGGTGGGCGACGTTCACGGCACTTGGCGCACTGGTGACACTCACGAGTAGGGATTCTCCCAGCGGGGCGACATGTGTGATACCCCGCACATTCGGCCGAGGAGCGGCACTCGCTTATCGGTCCAGAAGGGGTATTTCGATCGCCGGGCAGTGGTCCATCACCATGTCGAGTCCGGCTGCCCGTGTGCGTTCGTACGCTGCGTCGTCGATCACGCCGAGCTGGAACCAGACCGCCTTCGCGCCGATCGCGACGGCCTCGTCCGCGACGGCTCCCGCCAGTCCGCTGTTGACGAAGACGTCCACGACATCGACCGGGAACGGGATGTCGGCCAGCGACGCGTAACCCTCCTCGCCGTGCACCCGTTCCGCCTTCGGGTGCACCGGGACCACCCGCTTGCCGAAGCGCTGGAGGACCGCGGCGACGCGATAGGCCGCTCGCGACTCGTTGTCGGACAGTCCCACCACGGCCCAGGTGTCGCCCGAGTCCCGGAGAATCCTGCGGATCGTCTCGGTCTCGGTCCCTGCTGCGTCTGCGTACATGATGCGGACAACCGACTGCGGCCGCGGGCCATTCCCGCGGCTGCGCATAGGGTGGACGGATGCAGGAGCAGTACCGGACAGTCGCCCGAGCGGGCGTGCACGAGACCGAGATCAACCGATCGCGCTTCATCTGCGCGCTCGCCCCCGCCGCCACCGAGCAGGAGGCGCAGGACTTCGTCGCACGAGTCCGCAGGGAACACCCGACCGCCACCCACAACTGCTTCGCGTACGTGATCGGCGCCGACGCCTCCGTACAGAAGGCCAGCGACGACGGGGAGCCCGGTGGCACCGCGGGCGTCCCCATGCTGCAGATGCTGATGCGCCGGGAGATGCGTTACGTCGCCGCCGTCGTCACCCGCTACTACGGCGGGGTGAAGCTCGGCGCCGGCGGCCTGATCCGGGCCTACGGAGGAGTGGTCGGCGAGGCGCTCGACGAACTGGGCACGATCACCCGGCAGCGGTTCCGGCTCGCCACGGTCACCGTCGACCACCAGCGGGCGGGCAGGCTCCAGAACGACCTGCGTGCCACCGGACGGGCCGTCAGGGAGGTCCGGTACCAGGAAGCGGTGATCATCGAGATCGGGCTGCCGGATGCGGATGTCGAGGACTTCCGGCGCTGGCTGGCCGATACGACGGCGGGTGAGGCGCTGCTGGAGCTGGGCGGCGAGGCGTACGGGGACACCTGAACGCGCTCGGCGGGGTGGCACGGCTCGGTATCGGAACGCTGATCGATCTTCTTCGCCGAACACGTCGGAGGCGATGCGTGGCGATGGGAGACTGTGAGTTGTGAGGAAGCAGGTTCGTGAGGGATCAGGGGCGCAGCGGCGTTAGCGTGGTCGGTGCCGACCGTGGGCTCCCGCGCCGGTCAGGTGCGGCTCCCGGGCACGACAGGCGCGGACGCTGGGTGCGAAGGAAGAGAAACATGCAGGTCGGAGCCAGGTCTTGAGGATTCTGCACACATCGGACTGGCACCTGGGGCGGTCGTTCCACCGGGTCTCGCTGCTGGAGGCACAGGCCGCCTACCTCGATCATCTGGTGGCGACCGTCGGTGAGTGCGAGGTCGACGCCGTCGTCGTCGCGGGTGATGTCTACGACAGAGCCGTGCCCCCGCTCTCCGCCGTCGAGCTCTTCGACCGGGCCCTGCACCGGCTCGCCGCCGCGGGCGTACCCACGGTGATGATCTCCGGGAACCACGACTCGGCCCGCAGGCTTGGCGTCGGCGCAGGACTGATCGGACGGGCCGGTATCCATCTGCGTACCGACCCGGCGGAGTGCGCCACCCCCGTTGTCCTGCACGACGAGCACGGCGATGTGGCGTTCTACGGGCTGCCCTACCTGGAACCGGCCCTCGTCAAGGACGTGTTGAAGGCTGAGCGGGCCGGACACGAAGCGGTGCTGACCGCCGCCATGGACCGGGTCCGCGCCGACCTCGCCACCCGGCCGGAATCCACCCGCTCCGTGGTCCTCGCCCACGCCTTCGTCGCGGGCGGCGAACCCAGCGACAGCGAGCGCGACATCACCATCGGCGGTGTGGCCGCCGTACCTGCCGGCGTCTTCGACGGCGTCGACTACACGGCGCTCGGCCATTTGCACGGTTCCCAGGCCGTCACCGACCGGGTGCGCTACTCCGGCTCACCCCTCGCGTACTCCTTCTCCGAGGTCGCCCACCGCAAGACCATGTGGCTGATCGACCTCGGGGCCACCGGAACGATCGACGCCGAGCGGATCGACTGCCCGGTGCCCCGACCGCTCGCCCGCCTCCGCGGCCGCCTGGATACCCTGCTCGAAGATCCCGCGCTGGCCCGGCACGAGGAGGCATGGGTGGAGGCGACCCTCACCGACCCGGTCCGTCCGGACGAGCCGATGGCCCGCCTCCTGGACAGGTTTCCGCACACCCTGAGCCTCGTATTCGAACCCGAGCGGGCCCCCGAGGACCCGCTCGCCTCGTACGCACAGCGCCTCAGAGGGCGCGACGACCAGCAGATCGCGGAGGACTTCGTGGCGCATGTCCGGGGCGGGAACGGGGCGGACGAGCAGGAGCGCACGGTGCTCCGCGGCGCCTTCGATCACGTACGGGTGGACGACGGCGTGCGCGAGGTGAACCGTTGAGACTCCACCGGCTCACCCTCACCGCCTTCGGCCCGTTCGGCGCCTCCCAGGAGGTCGACTTCGACGCGCTCTCCGCCGCAGGACTTTTCCTGCTGCACGGGCCCACCGGAGCGGGGAAGACCTCCGTCCTCGACGCCGTCTGCTACGGGCTGTACGGCGCGGTGCCCGGAGCCCGCCAGAGTCCCGGCACCTCACTGCGCAGCGATCACGCCCCGGCCGGCCTCCCCACCGAGGTCCGGCTGGAGCTGACCGTCGGCGGACGGCACCTGGAGATCACCCGGCGCCCGGCCCAGCCCCGCCCCAAGAAGAAGGGTGAGGGCTTCACCACCGAGAAGGCGCAGAGCTGGCTGCGCGAGTACGACCCCGAGCACGGCTGGCGGGCGCTCAGCCGCTCGCACCAGGAGATCGGCGAGGAGATCACCCAGCTCGTCGGGATGAGCCGGGACCAGTTCTGCCAGGTGGTGTTGCTGCCGCAGGGAGACTTCGCGCGCTTCCTGCGCGCCGATGCCGAAGCTCGCGGCAAACTGCTCGGCAGACTCTTCGACACCCGCCGCTTCGCGGCCGTCGAGGAACGGCTCACCGAACTGCGCCGTACCACCGAGACGCAGGTCAAGGCCGGGGACGAGCAGATCCTCGGGATCGCCCAGCGGATCGCCCAGGCCGCCGGACCTGCTGCCGGTGAACTGCCCCTGCCGGACGCCCGGCCCGGCGATCCGGGACTCGCGGACGGTGTACTGGGGTGGGCTGCGGTGGCCCGCAGCAACGCCCGGGAACGGCTCGACATCGCCGAGTCCGTACTCTCCGCCGCCGAGGGCAGGCAGGCCTTCGCCCGCCGCGAGCTCGACACCGCACGCGAACTCGCCAGACTCCAGCAGCGGTACGAGGAGACGCGGCGTCGCGCCCGTGAGCTCGAAGCCCGCCGCCCCGAGCGGGACCGACAGCGCGAGCGGCTCGAACGAGCGCGCAAGGCTCAACTCGTCGCCCCCGCATTGGAGTTGCGCGATGACGCCGAACGCGCCTACCGGACTGCCCGGGTGGCCCATGAGGGCGCCCGCGCCCAGCTGCCCGACACCCTTGTCGACGCGGGTGCCGAGCAGTTGGCAACCCTGGAACGCAGGCTCCGGCAGGAGCTCGGCGGACTCGATGCCGCGCGTCGTGCCGAGCGGCGCAGCGCGGAGATCGGCACCGAGCGAGCCGAACTGGAACGCCAGGCCCGCGCCGACGACGAACTGATCCAGGAAGCGGAAGGCTGGCTGACGGGCTGGGAGTCCACCCGCCACGAGCTGCACGAACGCATCGAGACGGCACAGGAGTTTGCGACCCGGGCCGAACACCTTGCGGGGCGGCTGGAGCCGTCCCGCCGCCGCCTGGACGCGGCCCGTCGCCGCGACGCGCTCGCGGCCGAGGCGACGGATGCGGCCGACCGGCTGGCGGCGGCCCGCGAACGCGCCCTGGGCGCACACGAAAGGTGGCTTGAGCTGCGCGAGCAGCGGCTGCGCGACATCGCCGCCGAGCTCGCGGCGGAACTCGTCGACGGCGAGGCCTGCAAGGTCTGCGGGTCGGGCGACCACCCTCAGCCCGCACGGGCAGCGGACGGGCATGTCGACCGGGCGGCCGAGGAAGCGGCTCTCGCCGTGTACCGGCGGGCCGAGCAGGCGCGTACGGAGGCGGATCGGGAGCTCGGAGTCGTACGGGAGAAGCACGCGATGGCGCGTGCCGCGGCGCTGCCCGTGGTGGGGGCCGCTGCCGATGATGCCTCTGACCGCGGAGCCGCCGGGACTGCCGATGACGGGCCCCATGCTGCTGAACCCGCCGTTGCCGAACTCGAGGCGCTGGTAGCCGAGTTGGCTGCCGAGCACGCCCATGCGCACCGTACTGCTGCCGGAATGCATGCCGCACGCGAGGCCCTCGCGGTCGCCGAACGGGAGCAGGCCGAGAGGCTCGAAGCGCGGCAGCGGGCCGAGCGCCGCTCCGCCGCCCGGATCTCGCGGCGGGAAGGGCTCGATCGGGAACAGGCTGGACTGGAAGCCGAGTTGACGGCGGCTCGCGGCGAATCCGGCAGTGTCGCCGAGCACGCCGCCCTGTTGGAGCGCCGGGTGGTTCTGCTCGCCGACGCCGCCGAGGCGGTGCGCGCCGAGGAGCTCGCGGCGCGGCGCAGCAAGGAGGCCGACGGCCGGCTCGCGGACGTCGCCTTCCGGGCCGGGTTCGACACGCCCGAGGCTGCCGCTGCGACCCTGCTCACGGACGCCGAGCACCGCGATATCCAGCACCGCATCGATGGCTGGCAGGCCGAGGCCGCAGCCGTCGCCGAACGGCTCGCCGAGCCCGAGACCCGCGCCGCCGCCGAGCACCCGGAGGCCGACCCCGACGCCGCACAGGCCGCGTACGACGCGGCCGAGGGGCGGCTGCGGAACGCCGCCGCAACGCTCGCCGCCGCCCGGGAGCGCTGCGCCGAACTCGGTCGGCTGTCCCGCCGCGCGGCGCAGGACGTGCGCGCACTGGGACCGGTGCGCGACGAGTACGACCGGGTGGCCCGACTGGCCGGGCTCACCGCAGGCACCTCCGCGGACAACGAACGCAAGATGCGGCTGGAGTCGTACGTTCTTGCCGCCCGGCTCGAACAGGTCGCCGCCGCCGCCACCGCACGGCTGCAGCGGATGTCATCGGGCCGCTACACGCTCGTCCACTCCGACGCCCGCACCGGAGGCCGCCGGTCCGGCCTCGGGCTGCATGTCGTCGACTCCTGGACCGGCCGTGAGCGCGACACGGCGACGCTTTCGGGCGGCGAGACGTTCTTCGCCTCCCTGGCTCTGGCGCTCGGTCTCGCCGACGTCGTCACCGACGAGGCGGGAGGGGTCCGGCTGGACACACTCTTCATCGACGAGGGGTTCGGCAGCCTCGACGACCAGACCCTGGACGAGGTCCTCGACGTACTGGACTCGCTGCGCGAGCGGGACCGCAGCGTCGGCATCGTCAGCCACGTCGGCGATCTGCGCCGCCGGATCCCGGCCCAGCTCGAAGTGGTCAAGGAGCGGCACGGATCGGCGGTGTTCCACCGCACGGCCGGCGGGGTCAGCGGCTGATCGGCCGTCGGGGGAGGGGCGAGGAGTAGACGACGCTGGTGGTGACGGAACCGAGCGTGCCGATCTTCCCCGTGACCTCCTCCAGGTGGCTCATCGAGCGAGCGGTCACCTTGAGGACGAAGCAGTCGTCGCCGGTGACATGGTGGGCTTCCACGATCTCGGGCGTCGCGTCGAGAAGATCGTGGAACGGCTTGTAGTTGCCGTTCGGATAGCGCAGCCGTACGAGGGCGAGAATCGGCAGTCCGAGCGCGTCCGGGTCCACCACGGCGGCGTACCCACTGATGATTCCCACCTCCTCGAGGCGGCGCACCCGCTCCGTCACCGCGCTCGGGGACATCGCGACGGCGCGGGCCAGCTCGGCGAAGGTCGCCCGTCCCTCGCGCTGCAGGACATCGAGGAGGCGCCAGTCAGTGGCGTCCGGGGAATAGTCGGTCATATCCGAGAGATAACAGGGAAATCCCCGGCAGATCAAGAGTTGTGCCGGGGATCTCGTCTTCCGGCAAAGCGTCACCGGTCGTAGATTTTTGGTCATGACTTCACAGCTCACTGCCTCCGCCGCCAACGCCGTCCTCCGCGTTCCGCCGGCCGCACCGGCCGCGGCCGCCGCGTACTTCGGCGCCTCGCTCGCCTTTCACGCCGACGTCTCCGATGTCGCCGCCGCCCTCGCGGCCGACGGTGACCCCGGCTTCGTCGTCCTCGACTCCCGGTCCACCGCCTCCTGGGACCAGGGACACGTCCCCGGTGCGATTCACCTGCCCACCGCGCTCATCGCCGAGCAGGCCCGGGATCTCCTGGACCCGGCTGTCCCCGTGGTCACGTACTGCTGGGGCCCCGGCTGCAACGGCGCCACCCGAGCCGCGCTGGCACTCGCCGAACTCGGCTACCGGGTCAAGGAGATGCTCGGCGGCTTCGAGTACTGGGTGCGTGAGGGCTTCGAGTTCGAGACCTGGGAGGGACGCGCGCGGCGCGCCGCGGACGCGCTCACCGCGCCGGTCGACTCCGACGACTGCGGCTGCTGAAGGGCGAACGCGGCGGGACCGTCATGGCCGCGTGGCGCGTCGGAAACCCGTCCGGCAAGCCGGGCGGACACCGCAGGAGGGCCGACCACCGGGCAGGACATCGACGTCGAGCGCGGCTTCAGGCGCTGCGACGGGGACCCTCCCCGATCAGGGCGGTGAACAGAGGTGCGGCGTCGGCCCCCGCGGGCAGGCCGCTGACCTGGCCGTCGCCGACCTCCACCACCCGCCACACCCCGTCGTCGCGCAGCGCGAGATCGGTCGTGACCCAGTGGCAGCCGAGCTGTTTCACCGCGGGGCGTACGGGGTCGAGCGCCGGCGACAACAACCGGTCCGGGGTGTCCGGGTGGGCGGTGACCAGCACCGGCTCGCCGTCCACCCACCACACCCGAGCCTCACCGCCCGGTACGAACCGCTCGTACGTGCGCAGCACCAGACCCCCGGCGAGCGAGTCCCCCTGCAGCTCGCAGAACCGTCCGGCGACCGAGGCGAGGTGTGCCCGGTCCGTCAACTCCGGCACATAGCAGGCCTCATGCCACTCGTGCTTGCGGGACTTCACGAAGTCCTTGACGATCCCGGGCCCCGCACCGAGTGGTTCCGCCAACGCCGCCAAGGCCGCCGACGCCGCGAGCGCCACCGGCGCCTCGTTGCCGGAGGCGCTGCCGTTCACCGCCACGGGACGCCACACGCTGCGCGGTGTCAGCCCTGCGAACACCTCGTACCAGCCCGGCAGCTCATGCGCGCGGCGGTACGCGGAGGTATCCGTCACCAGCGAGCAACCACGGGCCCTGAGCGCCCGCTCCAGCTCCCCGTACCGGCTCGCCGGAATCATCCAGCCCCGGTACCAGTACGGTCCGGAGCCGCGCTCCACCCGGGCGAGCGCAGCCTCGACGTCCCCGGCGAGCAGCGCGTCATGGTCGAGCAGCGTGACCCGGCCGCCGCACTCCCGTACCGCTTCGGCTTCCCCGGCGAACTGTGCGTCGGGACGCGTGGAACGCAGCGGGTCGGAGCAGAACAGGAATCTCGTCATGATCGTTGCGCCGCTCTCTTCCGGTGGCGGGGAAGCGGCCGGGCCCACCGTACCGAAACGGGCCCGGCCGCCTTCATGTCGCAAACCGTCCGGATCAGAGCTTCGACAGCTCGTCGACCAGATCGTCCAGACCCAGCGGCCCCTGCGACAGCGCGGCCATGTGCCAGGCCTTCGCGTCGAACGCGTCGCCGTGTGCCTTGCGGGCGTTCTCCCGGCCCAGCAGCCAGGCACGCTCGCCCAGCTTGTAACCGATGGCCTGCCCCGGCATGGACAGGTAGCGGGTCAGCTCGCTCTCCACGAAGTCCGCCGGCCGGCCGCTGTGGTTGCCGAAGAACTCCTGTGCCAGCTCGGGTGTCCACCGCTCACCGGGGTGGAAGGGGGAGTCCGCCGGGATCTCCATCTCCGCGTGCATGCCGATGTCCACGATCACCCGGCAGGCACGCATCATCTGCGCGTCCAGGTAGCCGAGACGGCGCTCCGCGTCGGGCAGGAAGCCCAGCTCGTCCATGAGGCGCTCCGCGTACAGCGCCCAGCCCTCGGCATTGGCGCTGACGATGCCGATCGATGCCTGGTAGCGGGAGAGACTGTCGGCTACATGGGCCCACTGGGCGATCTGCAGGTGGTGGCCCGGGACACCCTCGTGGTACCAGGTGGAGACCAGGTCGTACACCGGGAAGCGGGTCTCGCCCATGGTGGGCAGCCAGGTGCGGCCGGGGCGCGAGAAGTCCTCGGACGGACCCGTGTAGTACGGGGCCGCGGCGCCGCCGGGCGGTGCGATCCGGGACTCCACCTTCCGTACCCGCTCGGCGAGTTCGAAGTGCGTGCCGTCGAGGGCTTCGATCGCCTCGTCCATCAGGCCCTGCAGCCAGGCCTGGACCTCGTCGACACCGTCGATGTGCTTGCCGTGCACATCGAGATGGGCCAGCGCCTCCCAGGGACCGGCCCCGGGCAGCACCTTCTCGGCCTCGGCCTTCATCTCGCCCAGCAGCCGGTGATACTCGGACCAGCCGTACGCGTATGCCTCGTCGAGATCCAGATCGGTACCGTTGAAGTAACGCGACCAGCGGGCGTACCGCTCGCGGCCCACCGTGTCGGGCGCACCCTCGACCGCGGGGGCGTACACATCGCGCATCCAGTCGCGCAGCGCCTGCGTGGCCTCCGTGGCCTGCCGCGCGGCGTCGTCCAGATCCGCGCGCAGCGCGTCCGGGCCTGCGGCGACGAAGCCCTGGTAGAACCCGGTTCCGTCCTGCCCGACCCACTCGGTCAGCTGGCCGATGAAGGTGGCGGTGGCGCGCGGACCGCCGTACAGCTTCCGCTCCAGGCCGAGCGCGAGCGAGGCGCGGTACCCCTCCAGGGCTCCGGGAACCGCGAGCAGCCGCTCCACGATCGCCGCCCAGTCCTCATCGGTCTCGGTCGGCGTCACCGTCAGCACCTCACGGACGCTGTGCGCCGGCGAGTGCAGGTTGGAGACGGCTCGCAGGCCCTCCTCGGCCTCATGGACAGCGATCTCCGCGGTGAGCCGCTCCCGCAGCAGGCGGCCACAGCGGCGCTCTGCGTCGCTGTCAGCGCCCGGGAGCTGCTCGGCGGCGTCGAGCTTCACCAGGGTGGCGCGGGCGAGCTCGGCAAGGGCTTCCTGCCCGGCGGGGGAAAAGTCGGGAAGACGGCGGGAGCTTTCCGCTACACCGAGGTAGGTGCCTGAGATCGGGTCGAGTTCGATGAATGCGTCGACGTAGGCGTCGGCGACCTGGCGGGGCAGCGCGCTGTTCGAAGTGTCTGACATGCGGACATCTTCGTACGGTCAGGGGGCCCGCGTCACTATCAATAGGCCTCAGGGACCTGACACAGTTCATTCCGGTTCGACGTGGTGGACGCGGATCACCGACCGCGGCGGCCGGAACCGGTCATTCGGATTCTTCGGTCCTTCCGGGCGCCGTGGCGGCCGGCGGCAACAGCGGCCCGCACTCCCATTGCTGGAATATCAGCCGCGTCTCCACCCGGGCCACTTCGCGCCGCGAGGTGAACTCGTCGAGCACCAGCCGCTGCAGATCCGCGGTGTCGGCAACAGCCACGTGGACCAGGTAGTCGTCGGGGCCGGTCAGATGGAAGAGCGCGCGGGACTCCGGCAACGCCCTGATCCGCTCGACGAACGGGCCGATGAGCTCCCTGCGGTGCGGGCGGACCTGCACCGAGAGCAGCGCCTCCAGACCACGGCCGATCCTGGCCGGGTCGAGACGCAGCCGGTGGCCGAGAATCACGCCTGAGCGGCGCAGCCGGGCCACCCGGTCCAGGCAGGTCGACGGTGCGACCCCGACCTCGGCGGCGAGCTCGCGGTACGTGGTCCGGGCATCGTTCTGCAGCAGCCGCAGAATGTGCAGGTCCACCGGGTCCAGAACGACGGAATCAGCCATTCGCCGAACGTAGCACGGTGTTTCGACGGCGCGGCCCGGCACCTGTTCAGAGTGGCGTCATGGACACCGAAGCCTCGATGCGGCCCTCGACGACACCCCGGTCCAGGGCGCTGGCCACCGAAGCCGTGCACGCCGGACGCGACGACCTCGCTGCACTCGGCCTGCACGCCCCGCCGATCGATCTGTCCACCACCTACCCCTCGTACGACTCCAGGGGAGAGGCGGAACGGATCGACACCTTCGCCGCCACCGGCGCCAGGCTCGACGGGCCGCCCGTCTACGCCCGGCTCGACAACCCGACCACGGCCCGGTTCGAAACGGCTCTGGCCCGGCTCGAAGGGACCGAGAGCGCTGTGTCGTTCGCCAGCGGCATGGCGGCGCTCACCGCGGTTCTGCTGGCCCGCGCGAGCATGGGACTGCGCCATGTGATCGCTGTCCGACCGCTGTACGGCTGCAGCGACCATCTTCTCGGTGCCGGCCTGCTGGGCACCGAAGTCACCTGGACCGATCCGGCGGGCATCGCGGAGGCGATCCGTCCGGACACCGGTCTGGTCGTGGTCGAGACACCGGCCAACCCGACGCTCGCCGAGGTCGACATCCGGGCGCTCGCGCACTCCTGCGGGTCGGTTCCGCTGCTCGTCGACAACACCTTTGCCACTCCGGTCCTCCAGCGGCCCGTCGAGCACGGCGCGCGGATCGTTCTGCACAGCGCCACCAAGTACCTGGGCGGGCACGGCGATGTGATGGGCGGCGTCGTCGCCTGCGACGAGGAGTTCGCGGCCCGGCTGCGACAGGTGCGCTTCGCCACCGGCGGGGTACTGCATCCGATGGCCGGATATCTGCTGCTGCGGGGTCTGTCCACCCTGCCGGTACGGGTACGTGCCGCTTCCGCGAGCGCCGCCGAACTGTCCCGCAGGCTGGCCGCCGACCCGCGCATCGCCAGGGTCCACTACCCGGCGGTGGGCGGGGCGATGGTCTCCTTCGAGGTGTACGGGGATCCGCACCGGGTGATCTCCGCCGTACGGCTCATCACTCCTGCGGTGAGTCTCGGCAGTGTGGACACCCTGATCCAGCATCCGGCCTCCATCAGCCACCGCATTGTGGATGAGGGAGACCGGCAGGCTGCCGGTGTCGGGGACCGGCTGCTGCGTATGTCGGTCGGCCTGGAGGACGTCGAGGACCTGTGGGCCGATCTCTGTCAGGCGCTCAGCGACCCGCCTGCTCGTACGGCGGCAGGGAGCGTACCGGAGTCGCGTCCAGCCGGGCGGTGATGACGAGCGTGCCCTCCTCGATCTGGTAGTCGAGGGGAAGTTCGAGGGACCGCATGGCGGCGACCATGCCGGTGTTGGAGGCCTGGGTGACGGCGTAGACGCTCTCGCAGCCGGCCTCGACGGCGAGCGTCACCAGGCGGCCGAGGAGCTCCGAGCCGATGCCCCGGCGCTGCCAGTCGTCCTCGACGAGGAGGGCCACCTCGGTCTCGTCACCGTCCCAGAGGAGGTGTCCCAGGGCTACCAGGCGGCCGGAGGCCGCCTGGACGGCCAGGGTGCGGCCGAACCTGGGGCTCAGCAGGTGGTCCAGGTAGCGGTCGGCGTCGCGGACCGGACCGTGGTAGCGCAGCCGCAGCGTCTGCTCGGAGCAGCGGTCGTGCATGGCGCGGGCGGCTGCCAGGTCGCTTTGGTCCGCGCGGCGGACGGTGATCTCGTTGCCCTCGGGGAGCGTGAGCACGTGCTCGCTGCGCGGGACGCGGGGGCCGAGCCGGGCGTCGAACTCCACCAGTGCGCGGGCCCGGGCGAACTCGGTCGGGGTGAACGGCAGATAGGGCCGCTCGATGGTGATCGCACCGCCGGACGGGTCGCGCAGTCGCATCACCGTCTCCTCGAGCATTCCTTCGACCGGTGCGCCATCACCGGTCGCGCGACCGGTGACCGAGACGGCAGGCAGCGAGTGGATGGTGCAGCGCCCGAGCAACTGGCGGAGCGCCAGCGGGAGTTCAGCGGCGTCCAGGGCGGTGCGGGTGGCGAGTCCCAGGATCCGCGTCGGCGCGTCCACCAGGTCGTGCGCGTCGGCCCGCTCGATCCAGGTGGAGATGCCGCCCGCTGCGGAGATCGCCCGGCTCAGCTGCCGGACCTGGAACGAGACGGGGGCGCGCAGCAGGAACTCGTCGACCGTGCCCTGCGCCAGCGGATGCGTCTGCAGAGTGAGGATGTCGATCCGGTGCCGGGCGAGCGCGATGCAGAGCGCGGCGAGACTGCCGGGGGCGTCCCGGACCGTGGTGCGCATCCGCCACAGCACCGTGTCCTCGTCGGACGGGGCCGGACCGGCGGCGGGCGTGGTCACGAGTGCGGCGGCAGGGGTGGCCGCCGCGTTGTCGGTGACCGTGTGGTGGGACAGGCCCACGCTGCGGTCGCCGGCGGTCGGCGGCGGCGCGTGACTGTGCCGCCGTGCCCACCAGGTGTGGAACGCGGCCGTCGCCACGAGGGCCAGGGCCGAGGCGATCAGCAGATACGGTCCGTCGGGCTGGTGCCCGATCATGTTGGCGATCGCGTCGGCCACCGCGACGGCGGTGAAGAGGGCGGCCAGCTCGATCAGGTCCCGCCGCCAGTGGTGCGGGCGGCGGGCGCTCTTCGCGGATGTCACATCAGTCATGGGCTCACTGTGACGGAGCGGTGTTGCCTGATCACGAACGCCTTGTGACTGATGGGTTAAGTGTGGATCTAGTCCCCTATAGCCCGTTTGTGCTGATCGCTGTCGTGGATGATTGCGGCCGCTGTGGGTTTGCGGCGGGCCTGGGCGCTCCGAGGGCGGGACGGGTCACGGTGGGGCGTGACCCGTCGCTGCGGGTTACGACCGGGTGCACGATGGCGAGTGGATCGCCGGGAGCACGCTCGCTGTCGTGCAACGGGTCGTTACGGCACGATGTCGTCGGCCGTCGTCCCTGCCCCCTTTTCCCAGGCCGCCTGCAGCCGTGCCGCGTGACGTACCAACTGCGACGTCCCGCCGCGCGCGGCCAGAGCCGTCAGCCCGGGTATCGGTTCGGCCGCCACCGCACCGCAGCGTTCCGCACATTCGGCGGCCACGGACAGCAGATCGCTCAGCCCGCGCGGGGCCTGGTCGTACGCCAGCAGCGGGGGCAGCGCGGCGGTCAGCACGGTGAGCACCGTCCGGTATGCGCCGGTGGCGGCAGCCGTACGGGCGGACTCCGCCACGCGGTTGGGTTTCACCAGCTCGCGGTCGACGAGAATCGCCAATTCCCGGCCGAGCAGCGCCGTGTCCAGCCTGTCCTCGGCCGCGAGCACCAGCAGGGCGTCGACCGCCGACAACCTGTCCTCCGGATGGCGGGCGCCCAGCCCGTACGCGATGGCCAGATGGATGGCCGCGGCGGCCGGGCCGCCGAGCCCGGCGAGCCGGGGCAGCGGCCAGGCCGCACCCCGTAGCTCCTCGGTCGCGCAGGTGGCGACGGCGGGCAGCATCCAGGCGGCCATCGTCTCGCCGTCCTCGGGCAGGGTGGCGAGCCAGGAGCCGGGCTCCTCGCCCCAGTGGTAGCACCGGTGCCCGTCCGGGAAGTGCGGGCGGCCCAGCCAGTGGAAGGAACGCGGGAACTCCTGCTGGATGACCCGACTTTCCTCGGTGGCCAACAGGACGCGTCGCGTCCTGTCAGTCGATCCCCGCAACCAGCTGCGCGACGGCGGCTGTTCGTTCTCCAGATGCTGCTGCCGCACAGGCGCGACCGGTTCGTCCGCGTGGAGCCAGGCAGCCAGTCGGTCACCCTGCGCGGTGCCGAGCAGGGTGGCCGCCTCCGCAGCCTCCGCCGCCTCGCGCCGACCGCTGCGCCGCACGCGCAGCAGCGCCTGGGCGAAATCGGCTTCCCCGGGTTCGACCCCGAGCTGCTGATACGTACGCAGCCGCTCGACCAGCACCGCCGGGTCCAACGAGCCGGTGTGCCATGTCGGAGTGGCCAGCAGGAACGGCGACCTGCCGATCAGTACCGAGTGGGCGGCCTCCCACAGCCGCGCCCGGAGGATTCCGTCGAGCGCGGCATGGACACAGGTGCCGGTCCCGGTCCAGCCGGCACGCCCGTCGTGAACGGCTCGCACCGAGACCCGTTCGAGCAGTACGGCCACGACGAGTTCGATGCCCGTGTCCGAGCTGAGCGTCCGCTCGACGTGGGACGATGTGTCGTCGAGCCACCACCGGTCCGCCAGAGCGTCGCGCAGCGCATCCGCCAGCGCCGGACGGTCGGTGTGGGCATGGCGGACCAGTCCGTCCAGCGCCCGCTCGAAGGCGACCGTCTCGCGTGATCCGGATCGCACCAGTGCCACCACCTCCTCGACGAGCTCGGCGGTCGTCTCCGGCGCAGGTTCGAGCCGACGCGGAGCAGGAACCGGCGGCAGTATCTCCTCGTACGGCTCGGCCGGTGGCCGGGCGTCCAGCAGATCCCCGAACACCTCCGCCGCCGCTGCCCGGTGCACCGGCCCCAACAGCTCCGCGGACATGGCGAGTTCCTCGCGCATGGGGTCGCCGACAGGGGGTGCGTACCGAGCCACCAGCTTCAGCGCCCGCTCCTGGATGCCGATGTCCTCGTGACCGAATGCCTCGGCGACGACCGGCAGCAGTTCCTCGGCCGCCGACGGGTCGCGGCGCAGCGCCTTGCCGAGCAGCACGAGCTGGGCCCGGACCAGCTTTTTCTCGGTCCGGAACAGCACCGAACCCGAGACGTCCGCCAGCTCGCGCACGGACAGGCCACCGCGCTGGTCCAGCCGGGCCAGCACATCCTGCGCATGGCCCGCGACGGTCGAGATGCCGTCCGCGGCCATCCCGATCCAGTCGGCGACCCGCTCGGCCTCCTCCTGCTCCGTCAGCGCGAGCCGACGCAGCACGGTCAGGAAGAACCGCAGATCGCCGGGCTTTCCGCCACGGAGCAACCGGGTCACGCAGCAGTTGACGAGCACGGACCGCTCCAGCAGCCCCTCATCCGCCGAAGTGGCCAGTACTGAGGGCCAGTTGTCCGCGGATTCGGGTTCCCGATCGCCGTACCAGATGACCTGCGGGGGCAGCTCCGTCGTCTCGAAGAGCCGTGGCACCATCACCGCGAGATGCGGCTCCGCACGCAGGACATCGATCAGCGGCGGCGCGCCCTTCCGCCGCCACTGCAGGGTGGAGACCGTCTCCGCCCAGCCGACGACGAACCCCTCCGTGGTGGGCACGGTGCACTGTGCCCTCTTCACCAGTTCGGAGACGAACTCGTAGTCGATCCGGGTGGCGGTGGGCCGCGCGGCCAGCCGGTGGGCGAGGTCGCCGAGCCAGGCAGGATCACGGTCCGCGAGCACGTCGAGGACCAGCGGGTACGGGGAGCGGGTCCAGTCGCGCAGCTCCCGGCCACCGATCCAGGTGGCGCAGCCGGCGGCTCCGGAGTGACAGCCCGCTCCGGCGATCAGCAGGGCCTTCTGGATCCTGTCCCGTTCGCGCCATTCCCAGCTCCGCGACTCCTTGCGCATCGTCTTCAACTCCGCCAGCGCAGACCGGCGTTCCGCCCGGTCCAGCGGCAGGAGAAGTGCGGGCACGTCTTCCTTGCGTCCCTCACGTACCGCGGTGAGCAGCTCCTTCATCGCACACCCCCGGCGACCGGTGCGCCCCGACGGACCATCCGGACGGCGAGAGCGTGCTTGCAGGGGCCCCGCCGCCCCCGGTAGTCCGCCCACCACTGGCAGGTACAGCTCAGCACTCCGTCCTTCTCCCTCACCTGGTAGCGGCGGTCCCCCGAGGCGACGGCAGCCAGCTCCCCGTCCAGCGCTACCGCGCCCGAGCCGGCCAGCTGACGGGCGGCGACCAGACGCGGATTGTGCCGCTCGGCCCGGTCGGCGTCGTACGGCAGCTCGCGGTGGAAGTACGCCGCGTCCGCGAGGTCGTACCCCACCCGGCCCGCCGTGCCCAGCCGGGTGAGGGCAGCCCGTACCCGCTCCACCGACAGCCCCGACTGCTCGGCGAGGTCAGTCGGTTCGATCCTCGGCTCCCAGGCGAGGAGTACGGACACCAGCTCGGCGTCGGCCGCGGCATCGTCGGTGGCCAGCGCGTCGAGCACGCCGCCCTCACCGGAGAAACCGCGCGAGGCGTCGGGCGACAGTGTCAGCGTCAGACGCATCCCCGGCAGTACCACCTCCCAGGCGCTCGCGGCCGCGGCGCCGTCGGCCACCGGCCCGTACACCCGCAATGCCGTCGCGTGACGCAGTACCCGCTGGAGCGTCACCAGCCGCTCCGGCCCGGGCAGGCACACTGCGCCGGCCACCGGCCTCGTGGTCGGTCGCAGGGTCTTCCCGGTGGGGACGACCCACTGAGCGCCGCGCGACGCGTTTCCCGACGAGCGCGGCAGCGCGCGCAGGAACCGGACCGCCTCCGGCGCGGTCAGCTCCGCCCGCAGATCGAAACCGGCGGAGACCACCTGCGCCTCGGCGAACCCGCGCAGCCAACGGTCGGGCAGCGGCACCTTCTTCTCGACGACCGGGCCGTCCAGCGTGGTGACCGCCATCTCCTCCGGACCGACCCGGAGATGCAGCGGATCGTCTCCCGCTATCCGCGAAAGCGCCTCCCGCAGGGGGTTGTTGACATCCACATTCGTTGTGCCATGCCCTGTCTGTGCGCCGTCCAGACCGTCCTGCAGCACATCGAGGCGCGCATACACCCCGCAGCAGCCGGAGAACGACTCGAAGCGCAGCCGGTCGCCGTTCCCCGTCACCACCGGGTCGAGGGAGGAGGGCAGGGCCCGCTGGTAGTAGCGCGCGGACGCCACGTCGGCCACGGCCAGCAGCCCGCGGGCGGCGATCCGCGGCGAGGCGAGAAAGCCGGCGAAGAACCGGGGATGGGGCTCGGCACCCCGCGGCGTCAGACCGCCCGCGGTCTCCAGGCCGAGCAACTGTCCGGCCTGGGAGGACTCGAGAACGGAAGGACGGGAGTAGGCCAGGGCCTGTACGGATCGGGTCATGCAAAAACCGTAGAACCCGCCACTGACAATCGGCCCCGGACGACTGTCCGGGGCCTCGTCAGACGTCGGTCACGGGCGTCCGCTCACTGTCCGACACGCCCCGGCTGCAGCACCGTCGTGAACAGCACCGAACCGCCCTGCGCCCGCAGCCGCACCGTCAACTCGCCGCTGTCCCCGTCGATGTCGACCTCGCCGAAGAACTGCGGCGACTCCATCGGCGACACGTTCGCCCGGTCGGGTGCCCGCAGGAAGACCTGGTCGGGGCCGAAGGTGTTGTCGAGTGCGTTGGCGGGGAATCCTCCGGCGGCCAACGGCCCCGACACGAACTCCCAGAACGGCGCGAAGTCCTTGAACGCCGCGCGCTCGGGGGCGTAGTGCTGTGCCGATGTGTAGTGAACGTCGGCGGTCAGCCAGACCGTGCCGGTGATCCGGCGGTGCTTGATGAACCGCAGCAGCTCGGCGATCTGCAGCTCACGACCGAGCGGGGCACCGGGGTCGCCCTGCGCCACCGCCTCGAAGTTCGTCGCACCGTCCGTGACAACCAGTCCCAGTGGCATGTCTGCGGCGATCACCTTCCACACCGCGCGGGACCGCGACAGCTCGTGCTTGAGCCAGCGGAGCTGCTCGGCGCCGAGGATGCCCGTGGTGTCGTCGGGCTGCCGTCCGGGGGAGTTGGCGTTCCGGAACGACCGCATGTCGAGGACGAACACATCGAGCAGCGGCCCGTGGCGCACCACCCGGTGCACCCGGCCGTCGCCGGACGATGCGTGCAGCGTGGACACCGGGAAGTACTCGCGGAATGCCTGCATCGAGCGCGCGGCCAGCACATTCACGTTCTTCTCGGTGTATCGGGCGTCGTCCAGGATCTGCCCGGGATACCAGTTGTTGCGTACCTCGTGGTCGTCCCACTGGATGATCGACGGCACCTGCGCGTTGAACTTCTTCAGGTTGTCGTCAAGGAGGTTGTAGCGGAAGTTCCCGCGGTACTCGGCGAGCGTCTCGGCGACCTTCGCCTTCTCCTCGGTGGTGATGTTCCGCCAGACCCTGCCGTCGGGCAGCGTCACACTCGGCTCGATCACACCGTCCGCGTAGATGTTGTCGCCGCTGCAGAGGAAGAAGTCCGGGTCGAGGCGGCGCATCTCGTCATAGACCAAGTACCCGCCGATGTCCGGGTTGATGCCCCAGCCCTGTCCCGCGATGTCGCCGGACCACAGGAAGCGCACCCCGTCCCGGCGCCGGGCAGGCGCGGTACGGAACGTTCCGTACACCGGCTCACCGGTCCGGCGCGGATCGTCCGGGTCCGCGAGCGTCACCCGGTAGTGCACCTGCTCGCCCGCCGGAAGCCCGTACAGCGGTGTCGTCCCGGTGAAGTCCGTACCCGGACCGACGAGCGGCCCGTACCAGGTACGGGCCCGCCGGAACGACTCCGTCGCCGACGTCTCCACGATCATCCGGGCCGGCCGGTCCGCCCGCACCCACACCAGGGCGGACGACGCCGTGACATCACCCACCTGAACGCCCCAGCCCGCACGCGGACGGCCGGACAGGGCGAAGGCGGGGGCCGCCGCTCCCGCCAGGGGAAGGGTGAGCGCGGCCGAAGCGGCGAGCGAACCGCGCAGCACGGTGCGGCGGTCGGGCGAAGGGATGCGCGGACGGTACGACATCGAGGTGCCTCCGGGGGCAGCGGGACAGCGGTACGGGTGGCCGGTCGATCGGCCCCACCTTTGTGCCCGTCGACGGCGGGCACACCAACCTCAGATGAACACCGGGCCCCGGCTCCCGTCGATGTCCCGTCCGAGCGTGTCCCGTTGGGCCTGCGCGAGCAGCCGCACGCCGCGCGCGATGTCCGGGGGCGCCAGATGCGCATAACCGAGAACCAGGTTCACCGTACGGTCCGCACGGCGCGTGGTGGTGCAGTCACTGAGCGGCCGCAGCGCAATGCCGCGACCGGCGGCGCGCCGAAGGAACACCGGCTCGGGACCGTACCGTTCGGGCAGGCGGGCGATGACATGAAGACCGGCGGCGATCCCGCTGACCTCGGTGTCGGGGAAGTGTTTCGCCAGCGCCGCGGTCAGAGCGTCGCGCCGCTCGCGGTAGGCGCGTTGGCAGCGGCGCAGCTGCCGGTCGTACCCGCCCCGGGTGACGAAGTCGGCCAGCACCGCCTGGTCGACGGCCGGATTGCCCAGATCCATCGTGCGTTTACGGGCCACGATGTCGTCCGTCATCGTCGTCGGCGCAAGCAGCCAGCCCAGCCGCAGCCCCGGTGCCAGCGACTTGCTCACCGAGCCGGTGTAGGCGACATGCTCAGGGTCCAGACCCTGCAGCGCACCGACCGGCGCCCGGTCGTAGCGGAAGTCACCGTCGTAGTCGTCCTCGACGATCAGCGCGTCCGTGGTTCGCGCCCAGTCGAGCAGCGCGCGGCGACGCGTGGCGGAGTAGGCGATTCCGGTGGGGAACTGGTGCGCGGGCGTGGTCACCACGGCGCGCACGCCGGAGTGCGTGAGCGACGCGGGCGCCAGACCTTCCTCGTCCAGCGGCAGCGGGACGGTTGTCAGCCCCGTCGAAGCGAACAGAGAGGCATGCTCCGGGCTTCCGGGATCCTCGACGCCGACGGTCCGCAAGCCGCGCCCGTGCAGAACAAACCCGAGCAGCGTTGTCGCCTGGGCCACTCCGGAGCACACCACCAGGCGCTCCGGATCGGCGACCACGCCGCGTCGCCTGGCCAGCAGGGAGGCCAACGCCTCCCGCAGCTCGGGCAGTCCGCGCGGATCGGGGTAGCCGAGGGAGCTGTGCGGCAGCCGGCCCAGCACCGTGCGATGGGCGGTGGCCCAGGCGCTGCGCGGAAACAGCGAGAGATCCGGCGTACCGGGCCGGAAGTCCACCGAGGAACCAGGAGCGCGCGGAGCGAGATCGTGCGCCTCGCGCACAGCGCCGCGGACGGCACCGCTCACCCAGGTGCCCGCGCCCCGACCGCTGCGCACATAGCCCTCCGCGGTGAGCTGCTCGTACGCCTCGGTCACCAGACCGCGGGACACCCGCAGATCCGCGGCCAGTTCGCGGCTGGACGGCAGCCGGGTCCCCGGAACCAGGCGCCCGGAGCGGATCGCCTCGCGCAGCGCCTCCTGCAGCGCACGCCCGCGCCCCCGGGCCGGGGCGGCCGCGGCCGGAATCAGCAACTCCCAGGCAGCGGATACGGACGCACTCCCCTGCGCACCGTCCCACGGCGGATTGGTCCCCGAAGACGTCATGAAAGTGGACCTTAAACCGGACCGCCCCGCTGCCTAGCGTCGGCTCCATGAACGTGACTTCCTTACGCGGGGCGCTGCTCGCGGCCTTCGCCTGCGTCCTCGTGGGCGCCTCCTTCACCGCCAACAGTGTTCTCGGCGACTATCCGTACGCGGGCGGCCAGGCGCTGCGCTACAGCCTTGCCGCGCTGTTGCTCCTGCCGCTCCTCCGCGGCGGGGTGCACTCCGGCCTCGCTCCCCTCCGCACACTCACCCCCCGCCGGTGGGCCCGGCTCGCGCTGCTCGCAGCCGTCGGCATGGTCGGCTTCAACCTGGCGGTCCTGGCCGCCGAACGGTCTGCGGAACCCGCTGTTCCGGGCGTGTTCGTCGGCTGCGCCCCGATCCTTGTCGCCGTCCTCGTCCCGCTGCTGGCCGGCCGTCGTCCGACCCGCACCGTCCTGTGCGCGGCCGCGCTGGTCGCCGCCGGGGCCTTCACGGTCCAGGGCTGGGGCCGGACCGACGTGGCGGGCTTCCTCTGCTCGGTCGGCGCGCTCGCG
Organism: Streptomyces sp. NPDC057486; assembly: GCF_042802415.1. Taxonomy (NCBI): domain Bacteria; kingdom Bacillati; phylum Actinomycetota; class Actinomycetes; order Kitasatosporales; family Streptomycetaceae; genus Streptomyces; species Streptomyces sp. NPDC057486. The sequence continues at coordinate 35,408 of NZ_JBHVEE010000031.1, forward strand.
GGTGAGGTCGGCTTCGCCGTCCTGGCCGTACCGGTGCTGAGCCCGCTCGGGCCCAAACTGCTGTCGGCCGTTGTCTGCGCCATAGCTGCTGTGGAGTCGGCACTGCTCGGTGTCCTGCTCGACGGCAGCGGATTTCTGCCGATGCCCACACCCGCGGAGACGGCGGCGCTCCTGTGGCAGGCAGCCGTGGTCACGGTCGTCGGGTTCGTCTGCTGGTACATGGGCATGCAGCGCATCGGCGCCGAACGCGCCACGCTCTTCTCCGGGCTGATCCCGGTCTCAGCGGCACTCACCGCGCCGCTCGTCGGCACCGGTTCGTACGGGATCGCGCAGGCCGGCGGGAGTCTGCTGGTGGGTTGCGGAGTGGCGCTCGGTTCAGGTGTACTGCGGCGCAGCAGGCCGAGAGGTTCCTCCGGTTCGAGGACCGGCGTCGACTCCGCGACCGGTACCCGTTCAGCGACTGGTGTCGAGGATGACGCGCGCCACGAGCGCGGGATCGTCGTTCATCGGTACATGACCGCAGTCGGGCAGGCGCACCAGCCTGGCACCGGGAATGGCGTGCTTGGCCCTGACCCCCTGTCGGCGCAGCAGCAGCCGGTCGCGGCTGCCCCAGGCGATGGTCACGGGCAGCCCCGGCACATCCTCGGTGAAGGCGACATGGCGTCCGACGGCGAGAGTCTCGTGGAAACCGGTCGCTTCGCGCAGGGCGACAGTCTCCGAGACGACGGCCTCGGGTGAACGGCGCCCGGGCCTCGCGTAGATGGTGCTCGTCAGCGCCGCACGCCCGGCAGCGCTGCGCGAGAGCCGTTCGATCAACGGCATCGGCAGAGCCAGTGCTCCCCGCCGCATCGCCCGCAGAGTGCCGAAGGCATAGAGCCGCTCGCTCTCCGTCCAGAAGCCGGCGGGCGACAGCGCCGTCACCGACCGTACGAGCCTCTCGCGTCCCAGCTCCAGGGCCAGCAGTCCACCGAGCGAATTCCCTGCGACATGGGGCCGGTCCAGGCCGAGCGCCTCACAGAAGGAGCCGAGCACCGGGACCACGCTCGCCAGGTCGTACGGAACGCCGTCCGGGAGCGCCGCGGAGACGCCGAAACCGGGCAGATCGACGGCTATGACATCCCGCTCCGATGCCAGCACCGGCAGCACCGGATCCCATGCCTGACGATGGTGGCCGATGCCGTGGAGCAGCAACAGCGGCTCCCCGGAACCGGTGCGCTCGTACGCCACGGAGACGGTCCGCGGTCCTCCGGGCGAGTCGACGGTGAACGAGACCGAGGTGGCCATGCTGGTGCTCCCGGGGTGTCCGGCACGAATGCGCCTTGCTGAAGCAGCTCAGCGCCAAGGGACTTAGACGTCCCGTCAATAACAATTACCGTTCAGTAGTCCACAGTTCAAGGGGGCGGATGATTTGTGCTGGACACGGCCCGGGGCGTCGGCTGGGATGGGACGGTGACAGCCGACACCGCGACCGACGTCTTCGAGGAACACCGCCCCGTACTGACCGGGGTCGCCTACCGCATGCTCGGCCGGATCGCCGACGCCGAAGACGTGGTGCAGGAGGCGTGGCTGCGCTGGTCGGCCGCGCCACGCGACGACGTACGGGAGCCGCGTGCGTTTCTCGTGCGGACCACCACCCGCCTCGCCATCGACCGGCTGCGGCAGCTGCAGATCCGTCGCGAGGCCTACGTCGGACCATGGCTGCCCGAACCGCTTGTCACCGACTTCGGCCCTGCCGTGCCCGACACTGCCGAGCAGGCCGTCCTCGCAGACTCCGTTTCCGTCGCCGTTCTGGTCGTCCTCGAATCACTCTCCCCGCTGGAGCGCGCCGTCTTCGTCCTGCGAGAGGCCTTCGGCTTCCCGTACGGGGAGATCGCCACGACGCTCGACAGGACCGAGGCCGCGGTGCGCCAGCTCGCCGGGCGTGCGCGGCGACACGTGGAGGAGCGCAAGCCGCGTTACGACGTCGACCCGGCCCAGCGCCGTGACCTCACCGAACGGTTTCTCGCCGCGGCGGCGGGCGGCAACATCGAGGAGCTGCTGATGCTCCTCGCCCCCGATGTGCGTCTGGTCGGCGACAGCGGCGGAAAGTCCAAGGCGCCGCTGCGGATCATCGAGAGCCAGGACAAGGTCGGTCGTTTCCTCCTGGCCGTCGCAAAGGATCAGCCTGCCGCCTTCGAGATCCGGGTCATGGAGCTCAACGGTGGCCCCGCCCTGGTGGTGCTTTCCGGCGGTAAGCCTGATTCCGTCTTCCAGATCGATGTAAGGGACGGTGTCATCCAATGCGTATATATCGTCCGCAACCCTGACAAGCTCGTCAATCTGGCCGTCGAATAGCCGCCCGTCAGGCGCCCTGTCTGAGCTCCTCCAAGCCCCACGGACCCTCCGGACGTGGGGCTTTGTGCTGCGCGCGCCGGACGGCACCACGAACGTCCCGTGAACGCTCTGCGGCAGGGACCCGATTCGCAGCGTGACGGAACGAGGATTGGTCTTGACCAAGGTGGTGTGCCGCCCTATGGTCTCAACGTTAAGACAGGAACCTTTAATAAATAACGTCGCGGAATAAGACGCTGGGTGATTGCGGAGGACAGGGTGGGGACCACGCAGCTGGAATCGGTGCAGGAGCCGAAGTACTGGCACCTCAAGACCGTCCTCAGTGAGGCACTCGACTCGGACTTTGCGGTGGGAGAGATCCTGCCCAACGAGCGCGAGCTCGCAGCCAGGTTCGGCGTCGCCCGGGCAACGCTCCGACAGGCTCTGGAGCAGCTCGAGCTCGAAGGCAGGCTGCAGCGCCGCCGCGGCGTGGGTACCACCGTCGCCCCGCCGCGGGTGGGCGTCGCCGTCTCGACCGCGCAGCACGACTGGACGGGCGGCGACGACGAGGCCTGGCAGCCGATCGGCTGCACGACCGCGACGGCGCCCGCCCCGGTCCTCGCCATGCTCGACGTGGAGAGCGACGAGCCGGTGCACATCGTTCGCCGGATCCGGGTCACTCAGGGGCAGCCGGTCGCTGCGGAATTGCTGTACGTGCCGTCGCCGTCCGTGCCCGAACTGTCCGCGATCGAGAGCTCGTCGAGTGCCGCCCGTGCCCGCAGCGTCGTGCGGGAACTGCACCGTCTCGGCCTCGACGGCCAGGACCGCTCGGTGGAGCTCGGCTCCGCGCGAGCGGACGACGCCAAGGAACTCGACCGGCTCCCCGGCGCACCGGTCCTCGTCGTCACCACCCGTTACCTCGCGGCAGGCGGCACAGCTGCGGTCTCCGTCGCCACCTACCGCGCCGACACGTGCCGACTCACCTTCGGTGACTCCGGCGATCTGGAGATCAGCCACCCCGGCCAGGAGCGCCACGCGTCCTGAGCCCGGCCGGCCCGCCGGCTTCGAACGAAACGCACGGCCCGTCGCGCTCAGCGGCGGGCCGTCACCGATCCCTCCACGGCGAAGAGCTGCTCCTCGACATGGTCGAGCGCCAGCCGCAGCGCGCCCGTGGCCACGGCCGCCTCGCCCAGCAGCGACAACGCGACCCGCGGCGGCCGGAGACAATACCGGGCCAGCTCACCGCGGAGCGGATCCAGCACTCCGTCCAGTCCGGCGGCCCAGCCGCCGATGACCACCAGCTCCGGGTCGAGTGCCAGCACCAGCGCCGCCACATCGTGCACCAGCCGCTGGATGAACCGCTCCACCGCAGCCTGAGCCCGCACATCGCCGTGCCGGGCCTCCGCGAACACCGCGGCGACCGCCTGCTCGTCCAGCGGATCCAGCGGGGTGTCCGTCGTCGACAGCAGTTTCTCCGGTGTGACCTCGCGGCCGAGCAGATGGAGTGCGCCGATCTCGCCCGCTGCACCGCCGTAACCACGATGCAGCCGTCCGCCGATCAGTGAACCGGCCCCCGGGCTCAGCCCCGCCAGGACGAACACGATGTCGTCCGACTCGGTTGCGGCACCCTTCCAGTGCTCGGCCACGGCTGCGGCGTTGGCGTCGTTCTCCACGAGCACCGGACAGCGGAAGGAGCGCCGCAGGCGCTCACCGAGCGCGAGACCGGTCCAGTCCGGCAGCGCGGTGCCCAGGCGTACGGTCCCGTCGGCCTCCACGATCCCCGGACTTCCCACCCCGACCGCACGCAGACTGCTCCGGGCCACTCCTGAGCGCCGCAGCAGATCGGCGACAACGGCCCGCACCCGGTCGAGCCGGTCGTCCGCGGAAGCCGTCTCCGACACCTCGCGGGAACCGGCGCCGATGATCCTGCCGTCCAGCCCCGACAGAAGTGCGGAGACGCGGTGCGGCCCGATCTCGATGCCGAGCAGATGTCCCGCCTCGGCGCGGAATCGGAACCTGCGGGCCGGCCTGCCCTGACGTCGGGCCTCGCCCTCGTCGGGCGCGGATTCGACGACCAGACCGGCCTCGAAAAGCCCCTCGACGACGCCCTCGACCGTTGGCCGGGACAGACCCGTGATACGAGTCAGGTCCGTGAGCGTGGGGGAGTGGGCGCCCCTGAGGGCATGAAGTACCACCGCGGAATTGATCCGACGCAACAGCGACGGGTCCCCACCGGTCAACCGGCCCACGGTGTGTCCTCCCAGCTCGCGAGCATGTCAGGCGGATCGTACTCGCTGCCCGGAGGCGGAGCGACCGTGACCCGGAACAGGGACCCGGGCGCCGTCGGCGTCAGCCCGGAGCCACGAACCCCGACTCGTACGCGGCGATCACCGCCTGCGTCCGGTCCCTGGCCCCCAGCTTGGCCAGTACGGCGCTGACATGGGTCTTCACCGTCTCGACACCGACCACCAGCTTGGCGGCGATCTCCGCATTGGACAGTCCCCGGGCCATCAAACGGAGCACCGCCCCCTCCCGTTCGGTGAGCGCCGCGCTCTCCATGGCCGCCTTCGCCTTGCTCGTCCCGTACTCGGCGGCGAGCTGCCGGACCGCGGCCGGGAAGAGCAACGACTCGCCCTCGGCGACCAGACGCACCGCATGCACGATCTCCGAGGGCCTGGCCCGCTTGAGCAGAAAACCGTCCGCCCCGGCGCGCAGCGCCTCGTACACGTACTCGTCGTTCTCGAACGTCGTCACCACCAGGATCTTCGGCGGATCCGGCACCGTGCGCAGCACCACCCGGGTTGCCTCGATGCCGTCCATCAAGGGCATGCGCACGTCCATCGCCACCACATCGGGGCGCAGTCGGCGCAGCAGCGGGATCACTGCGGCACCGTCGGCGGCTTCGCCCACCACCTCGATGTCGGGCTGGGCCTCGAGCACCGCGCGCAGTCCTGCGCGCACGAGGGGTTCGTCGTCGACCAGAAGAACGGTAACCGGCATCCGGTCAGCGTAGGCCGTCCAGCGGGAGGCTCGCGTGCACCCTCCACTCGCCGTCGTACGGACCGGTCTTGGCCTTTCCGCCCAGGAGCGCGGCCCGCTCACGTATGCCCCGCAGTCCGCTGCCGCCGCCCGGCGTACCTATCGACCCGGTGAGCGGATTGGTCACCTCAAGCTCCAGCCAGCCGTCCGCGACTGTGATCCTCACCCGCACGGGGACGGACCCGGAGTGACGCAGCACATTGGTGAGGGACTCCTGCAGGATCCGGTACCCCTCGCGGGACACCGGTCCCGGTACCAACTCCACCGGACCGGAGACATCGGCGTCGACCTTCGCCCCAGAACCGCGCGCCGAGTCCAGCAGCCGGTCCGCCTCGGCGAGTGTCGGCCGCTGTCCCACCGGTGCTTCCGACTCCCGCAGGACCCGGAGCACCCGCTCCAGATCGTCCAGTGCAGCCCGGCCCGTTTCCTCGATAGCGGCCAGTGCCCGCTCGGTGAACGCCGGATCGTTCGCCGCCCGCGCCGCACCCGCCTGGACGACCGACACGGTCAGGGCGTGCCCGATCGAGTCATGCAGCTCGCGGGCAATCCGATTGCGCTCCAGCAACTGCTCGGTGCGCTCCTCCAGCGCGGTCAGCCGCTCCACTGGTGACGGACCGAGCAGCCGTCGAGCAGCCGCCGTGATCACCTTGCCGCATATCACGACAACTGCGAGCAGCAGGAGAAGAGGCACGGGTGCAATCAATGCGTACCACCAGTGCGGCTCCACCCCGCGGATCAGCCAGTCGTCGCTCGGGCCCGAACCCGACGCGGTGAGGACGAGGTCGACTGCCGTGGCGGACAGCCACACCGTCGCGAACCCGGCCACCGCCGAGAGCAGCAGCCGCACCTCCAGCCAGAGCACGGTCCGCCAGCGGGCCGCCCAGCTTTCCGCCGGAGCCGCGGAGATCGCTGCGTCGGGTCTGCCGCGCTCCGACGGCATCAGCAACAGCTGGGCCTGAACCCCCTCGGCGAGCCGCATTCCGGGGACCAGCCCCACGGGCACGGCAAAGATCATGAGGGCCCAGGGGGTGTCCATGGAGATGAACAGCCACACGCTGGCGACCGCGCACGGAACGAGCATGTGCAGCCAGCGGGTGTAGGTGACCGGCTCGGTAAGCGGACGGAGAAGGCGGCGCATGCCGCCATCGTGCCAGCCGTCGCGAATGTGACGGCTCCCCCGAGCGAGGGAGATGATCCCCTCCGGCGGGGGAGGGCGGGAGCGTGCGCGGCGGCCAGGCTGAGGACATGACCAGCATCGACGTCCATGAGCTCACCAAGGAATACGGCGCGACCCGCGCCGTGGACCACCTCACGTTCAGTGTGCGACCCGGCCGGGTCACCGGCTTCCTCGGTCCTAACGGCGCCGGTAAGTCCACCACCATGCGACTCGTCCTCGGCCTGGACCGCCCGACCAGCGGCTCCGCGACGATCGGCGGGAAGAACTACGCCGCACTCGACCATCCGCTGCGCCGGGTCGGCGCGCTGCTCGATGCGCAGGCCGCCCACGGTTCCCGGACCGCGCGCAATCATCTGCTGGCTCTCGCGACGAGCAACGGCCTTGCTGCCGGCAGGGTCGAGGCGGTTCTGGAGGAGGCGGGTCTCGGCCGGGTCGGCGGCGACCGGATCAAGACGTTCTCGCTGGGTATGCGACAGCGCCTCGGCATAGCGGCTGCTCTGCTCGGCGACCCGGACGTCGTCATGCTGGACGAACCGTCGAACGGGCTGGATCCGGAAGGCATCATCTGGATCCGGGAGCTGATGAAACGGCTGGCCCGCGAGGGCCGCACAGTTCTCGTCTCCAGTCACCTGATGAACGAGACGTCGTCGTTCGCCGACCACCTCGTGGTCCTCGGACGGGGCAGGCTCCTTGTCGACCTGCCGATGCAGGAATTCCTCGACTCCCGCAGCCGCCCGCGCGTGCGCGTGCGCACGACGGAGTCGGGGCGGCTCCGCGATGTGCTGACCGGCAAGGGACTCGAGCTCGTACAGAGCGACGACGGGCGCTGGATCGTCGAGGGCGCCAGGGCGGAGGAGGTAGGTGCCATCGCCGCCTTCGAGGGCATCCCCATTCTTGAACTCATCGACGAACAGGCCACTTTGGAGCAGGCCTATCTCGATCTCACAGCCGATGCGACGGAATTCGCGTCCGCAGCAGCGTCACCCGCTACCCGTCAGGAGGCCTGACCATGTCGACCACCGACGTGCTCCGTTCCGAGTGGATCAAGATCAGATCAGTACGGTCCGTGTCCGGCTCGTTGACGGCGATCTTCCTGGTGACACTCGCCGTCACCCTGCTTGCCTTCGCCACCGTCGGTCAGGCCGAGGCGGAGAACGGGGACACGGACCTGGTTTTCGGCGCCTTCTACGCGCTGAACTTCGGCCAGATCGCTGCGATCAGCTTCGGCGCCACAGCGCTCTCCTCCGAGTATCTGAATGGCGCTCTGCGGATATCGCTCGCGGCGGTGCCGCGCCGTGACCTCTTCTACGCGGCGAAGATGACCCTCATCGGCGTGCTCGCCCTGGTGGTCGGGCTCGCCACCAGCTTCACCGCGTTCCTGGTGGGGCAGCTGTTCATGGGGAAGTACGCGATCGGTCTGGGCGAACCCGGAGCTCTCCGAGCCGCCTTCGGCGGCGGCATATATCTCGCCCTCATGGCCCTGTTCGCCGCCGGCCTGACGGTGCTGCTGCGCAGCGCGGTCGCCGTGCTCAGCCTGCTCATCCCGTTCGTCCTGATCGTTTCCTTCGTGGTCGGGGACATCGCGAGCGGCGTGGCGCTCTATCTGCCCGACCGGGCCGGACAGTTGGTACTGCACCAGAATCCGGAAGGCAGTGTGGGGCCATGGGCGGGGCTGGCTGTCACGGCCGGCTGGGCAGGCCTCGCGCTGCTCGCCGGCTGGTGGGCGATGAGGCGCAGGGACGCCTGAGGACCGGTCTCCCCTGGGTCGATGGTCGTGGGGCACGTCGGGAGGTGATCGCGGAAGGCGCCGGGAACGGCGCCGGACGTGGGCGAGAGAAGCCGAAAGCCCCTCAAGGCTCATGCCGGAACCTGTCGCCAGTGCCGTGCGGTTGACCGGCGGCATGACCAGGGGCCCTCACCTCCGCCGCATCGACGGGGTGCGCAGCGAGCCTCGGACGTGAGGACGCGGGGGCCGCCGGCCCTGCAGTCCCTGCCTCCTGACCGCAAATCCCCCGAGCTCTCGCAGACCTCTGGTGCTCGCTTCCGCAGAGCGACTCAGTCCGAATGGCTGGGAGCGGTGAAGTCGGCTGCCGCGCGGAGGCGCCCGTACTCCTCGGCCATGCTCTGAGCGGTCCAGTGGGCGTTGAGGCCGCTGGGGTTGGGCAGGGCCCAGACCCGGGCACCGCCGATCGTCCGGTCCTGCGGGCCGATCTGTGCGTGACGCTCGCCGAAGGCGGTGCGGTAGGCGGTGACCCCCACCACCGCCAGCCACTGCGGGCGCAGTTGCTCGACCTTGGCCGTGAGGATCAGTCCGCCCTCGCGGAACTCCTCGGCGGCCAGTTCGTCGGCTCTCGCCGTGGCCCGGGCGACCACATTGGTGATGCCCAGACCGTAGGTCAGCAGCTCGCGCTGTTCCGAGGGCTTCAACTGGCGGGGAGTGAAGCCGGACAGGTGGAGCACCGGCCAGAAGCGGTTGCCGGGGCGGGCGAAATGGTGGCCCGTGGCGCCCGTCATCAGGCTCGGGTTGATTCCGCAGAACAGCACGCGCAAGCCGCCGGCGACCACATCGGGAACGATGCGGTCGCGGGCGGCCTGGAGCTCTTCGGGGGTCATCCGGCGCTGGTTCCGACTGTCAGAGGATCGACCCCGGCGTGTATCCCGCAGCCTCGGGGTGCTGCTTGGTGATCGCCTCGATCCGGGCGACGAGCGCGGTGACCTGGTCGCCGGCCGCTCCCGTGAAGGAGAGCTTGTCGGCCATCAGCGCGTCCAGCTGCTCCCGGTCCAGCGGGATGCGGTCGTCGGCGGCGAGCTTGTCGAGCAGTTCGTTGCGCTCCGTGCCCTGCTCGCGCATGGCCAGAGCGGCGGCGACGGCGTTCTCCTTGATGGCCTCGTGGGCGACCTCGCGGCCGACACCGGCGCGTACCGCACCCATCAGTACCTTGGTCGTGGCGAGGAACGGCAGGTACCGGTCCAGTTCGCGGGCCACGACCGCCGGGAACGCCCCGAACTCGTCGAGCACCGTGAGGAAGGTCTCCAGCAGACCGTCGAACGCGAAGAACGCGTCCGGCAGCGCCACCCGGCGGACCACGGAGCAGGACACGTCGCCCTCGTTCCACTGGTCGCCCGCCAGCTCGCCCGTCATCGAGGCGTAGCCGCGCAGGATCACCATCAGTCCGTTGACGCGTTCGCAGGACCGGGTGTTCATCTTGTGCGGCATCGCGGACGAGCCGACCTGACCCGGCTTGAATCCCTCGGTCACCAGCTCGTGCCCGGCCATCAGCCGGATCGTCTTCGCGACCGACGAGGGTGCGGCGGCCAGCTGCACCAGTGCGGTCACGACGTCGTAGTCGAGCGAACGGGGGTAGACCTGGCCGACCGAGGTGAACGCCTGTCCGAAGCCGAGGTGGCCGGCGATGCGCTGCTCCAGGTCGGCGAGCTTGGCGGCGTCACCGCCCAGCAGGTCGAGCATGTCCTGCGCCGTGCCTACGGGTCCCTTGATGCCCCGCAGCGGGTAGCGGCCCAGCAGGTCCTCCAGTCGGCCGTACGCCACCAGCAGTTCGTCCGCCGCGGTCGCGAAGCGCTTGCCGAGCGTGGTCGCCTGGGCGGCGACATTGTGGGAGCGGCCGGCGATGACCAGCTCGCCGTATTCGCCCGCAAGCCTGCCGAGCCGGGCCAGGACGGCCACGGTGCGGTCGCGCACGAGTTCCAGCGAGAGCCGGATCTGCAGCTGCTCGACGTTCTCGGTGAGGTCCCGGGAGGTCATGCCCTTGTGGACCTGCTCGTGCCCGGCGAGAGCGTTGAACTCTTCGATCCGTGCCTTGACGTCGTGCCGGGTGACCTTCTCGCGTTCCGCGATGGAGGCGAGGTCGACCTGGTCGAGGACACGCTCGTAATCGGCGAGGGCGGCGTCGGGTACCTCGATCCCGAGGTCCTTCTGAGCGCGCAGCACCGCCAGCCAGAGCTGGCGCTCCAGCTTCACCTTCTGCTCGGGGGACCAGAGGACAGCCAGCTCCGTGGAGGCATAGCGGCCGGCCAGGACATTGGGGATGCGAGGCTTCGCAGACACAGCAGTCACGTGTCCAGATTCTACTGGTGGTTTCTGCAGGCCAGCGCCGTGGTCGGGTTTGTGGCTTACGACAAACGCGGCCGTTCGTGCGCCAGGGGCGCCCCGCGGCGGTCGGGTCGAGGGACCGGGGCGGTCGCCCTTCAGCGACTCGGACGGTGCGGGCGCCTGCCCCTGCGTACGCCATAGGCGGCCGCGCCGACCAGCACCACGCATGCGCCCGACAGAACCGAATGCAGGGGAAGCGTGAATGCCAGGACCAGGCAGCCCACCATGCCGAGGGCCGGAACGGCACGTGGAGGGCGGCCCTCGGACGGCGTGAGGGTCCAGGCGGCCGCGTTGGCGACGGCGTAATAGAGCAGGACGCCGAACGAGGAGAACCCGATCGCGCCCCGGACATCGCCGGTGGCGGCCACGAGTGCGGCGACCGCGCCTACGGCCAGTTCTGCGTGGTGCGGGACGGCGAACCGGGGGTGGACGGTGGCCAGGGCACGCGGCAGGTGGCGGTCGCGGGCCATTGCCAGCGTCGTACGGGAGACGCCGAGGAGGAGGGCGAGCAGGGAACCCAGTGCGGCGAGTGCCGCACCGATGCGGACCACCGGTGCCAGGCCGGGCGCGCCTGCCGCGCCGACCGCGTCCGCCAGCGGAGCCGTGGCGTCGGCGAGCCGGGCAGACCCGAGCACCGACAGCAGCGCCACCGCCACCCCCGTGTACACGATCAAGGTGATGCCGAGAGCAAGAGGGATGGCACGGGGGATCGTGCGGGCCGGATCGCGGACCTCCTCACCCAGCGTGGCGACGCGGGCGTATCCGGCGAAGGCGAAGAACAGCAGCCCCGCCGCCTGCAGCACCCCGCCCACCGTGGCGTCGCCCCCGGGCACCAGTCGGGACGGCTCGACCGTGTCGCCGGTCAGACACGTGGTGACGGCGACGGCCAGGACCGCGAGGACCGCCGCCACGATCACCCTGGTCAGCCCTGCGGATTTCTGCACGCCCCGGTAGTTCACGGCGGTGAGAGCCACCACGGCGCCGACCGCCACAGCATGGGCCTGGCCCGGCCAGGCATAGGCGCCGACCGTCAGGGCCATGGCTGCGCAGGAGGCGGTTTTGCCGACGACGAAACTCCAGCCGGCCAGGTAGCCCCAGAAATCTCCCAGGCGCTCACGCCCGTAGACGTACGTACCGCCGGAGGCCGGATAGCGGGCGGCGAGCCGAGCCGAGGACGTGGCATTGCAGTACGCCACGACCGCAGCCACACCCAGTCCGATCAGGAGCCCCGACCCGGCCGCCGCCGCGGCGGGTGCCGGCGCGGCGAAGACACCGGCCCCGATCATCGACCCCAGCCCGATGACCACCGCGTCGAACACACCCAGTCGCCGTCCGAGTCCGCCGGACCCGTCAGCGCCGACCGCACCACCGCCGGGCACACCTGCCACGCCACTCACCCTTTGCCCTTTGCCTTCACTCGCAGCCGCTTTCCGTAGGGGCGCACCGTACTGACCGAAGGTGACGAGGCGGTGGCCGCGCCCACGCACGACCGGAGCCCCTCGGGTGAGGCCGAGGGGCTCCGGGGTCCCTGTGCGGGGGAGGACGGCAGTTACGGGGCCAGGTTCAGCCCGATCCGGATACCGGTGGAGGAACCGAGCGCCGACACCCCGTAATAGAGGCCGCTGCCGGTGTCGATGCCCGAGGTGCTGGTGTTGTCCATCTGCAGGATCGTGCCGTTGTCGGTGTCCTCGCCGTCCGCGCCGATCGCGATGTCCGCCCGGGAGTAGCCGGAGAGATCGGTGAGCGACACGGACGAGCCGAGCCGGTCGTTCGGCTCGGTGGAGCCGGGGATGCCGGTGGTGTCCTGGCTGTATCCGACCGCCCCGGTGCCGGTGGGACCGGTGGCGGAGCCGCGGATCAGGAAGACCTGTCCGGCGTTGCTCCGGTTGACACCGCCGCGGGTGATGTCCTCGCCCGGGGCACCGGTGAGGATGTCGCCGTACCCGTCGAGGTCGACGTCGCCGATGGAGACGGACGCCCCCATGTCGTCTCCGGTCTCGCCGCCGCCCGGTACGCCGGTGGTGTCCTGGTGGATCGTCTTGCGGCCGGTCGAGGTCAGGCCGGTCGCCGAACCGAAGACCGCAGTGACGGCGCCGCCCTTGGCGGTGTGCCCGGACTCGGTGGCGGAGGGCTGGCCGACCGCGAGGTCGGTCGCACCGTCGCCGTTGATGTCACCGGCGGCCAGCGAACGTCCGCCGCGCGCGTCGAGGATGCCGACCCGCTGGAGACCGGTGGTGGAACCCTTCAGCCACAGCAGGCGCCCGATGCCGCTCGGGTCACGGTAGTTGACGGCAGCGTCCGCGTAGCCGTCCTTGTTGAAGTCGCCGGTGACCGAGGCCGCGTTTCCGACCGCGGAGGTGTAGGCGGTGGTGTTCAGATATTCGGACTTTGCTGCGCCGGTCCTGCCGTCCCAGGCCCACCAGCGGCCGGGCTTGCCCGGCGCGACGGAGAAGATGTCGGCCTTGCCGTCGGCGTTGAAGTCACCGGTGGTGACGGTCGTACCGAGCTTCTCGCCGCCGATCCGCCCGGACGACGTGACCGAGTAGCCCTTGCCGGTCGTGAGGCCGGGACCGTACATCACGACGACCGTGCCGTTGTCGGCCTGGGTGATGTCCTCGCCGGGCCCGCCGACGACCAGATCGGCGTACCCGTCGCCGTTGACGTCGCCCCAGGCGTTGGACGATCCGAACTGGTCGCCCGCCTCGGAGCTGCCGGGCACGCCCGCGCTGTTCTGGTTCAGCGTCCGCTTCGCCGCCGGGTTCGGGCCGTCCTCGGTGCCGGGCAGCACGGTGACGCTTCCGTCGCTGCTCGCCGCCTTCGGGAGGCCGACGATCAGGTCGGTGATGCCGTCCCGGTTGAAGTCGGTGGTCGGGATCGCGGCGTTGCGGGTGCCGTTGATGGCGTACGTCCGGATGGCACTGAGCCTGGAGTACAGGTACGTGCCGGGGCACGTGGTGGCGTACCCGTCGCGGTGTCCGGCGACGGTGTTGAACGTGACGTCACCGTCGGGCGCGGTGTTGCCGTCGGCATCGGTGACGAGGCGGGTCAGCGTCACCTCGGCGGTGGGGCTGACGCCGTACTGACCGAGCTTCCAGGCGGCGATGCGGGCCGCGGACTGCAGCGCGGCCGGAGTCGGCTTGCCCGTCTCGAAGTTGCCGAGCAGCGAAATGCCCGTCGAGTAGGAGTTGAAGCCGTACGTGTGGGCGCCCTTGACCGGCAGGTCGGCGCCGCCGGCACGGCCCTCGAAGATCTGACCGCACTTGTCGACCAGGAAGTTGTAGCCGATGTCGTTCCAGCCGTCGGTCTTCACGTGGTACGTCATGATCGCGCGGACCATGGCGGCCGAGTCGCCGCAGCTGTAGTTGTTCGTGTCGACGGTGTGGTGGATGAAGACCGCCTGCACCTTGTCGATGTACTCGGGCGGATCCTCGACCAGCGACTCGTCGGCGCCCCACTGGGCACGGCTGATGATCGGCGGCCGGTTGACCGTCGACGGCGGTGCTGTGGGTACGGGAGTCGGGGTGCCCGTGTCCGTGGGCTTCGCGGTGATGGACTCCGTCGGGGTGACGGTGGCCGTCTGCGTCGGGGTGACGGCAGTGGTCTCCGTCGGAGAGGCGGCGTCCGTGGCCGACGGCGTTCCGGGACCGGTCGGCGTGGCGGTGTCGGTGGGAGCACCGGTGGTGTCCGACGCCGTGGGCGTCGAGGTCCCCTCCAGCGCGAACGCCGCATTCTCAGGACCGGCGGGGGCGAGGGTCGCCCCCGCAGGGTTCTTGGACTCCGCCTTGCTGACGCCGGGGTCGACCATGTGCAGTTCGAGGCCCTTCGGCAGCGCCTTGCCCTGCCGCCCCGACCCCACCTTCACCTGTACGGCGTCCGACGCTCCGACCCACAGCGGCTCGGTGACGCGGTGCGCGGCAGCCTGCTCCCGCCCGTCCGGTCCGTCGGGGGACACCTCCAGCTCACGCCAGGACGACCACGTGCCCTTGTCGGCCGACCGCGTACGGACCTGAGCGGTGGCGTCCACCTTCGCCGCTCCGTCCCAGCCGATGCCGACCAGTGAGAACGGCGCCGTGCTGGTGGTCGGCAACTGCCGCTCCGTGGCGGTGCCACCGCTGATCGCGAGCGACCGCAGCGTCGCCGGACGCGCCTTTGGGCCCTTGGGACCGGCCGCGCCGTCGGACGGATTCGCGATGGCGACCGTCACCACACCGGCCCCGCCGAGAACGACGGCGCCGACGGTCAGCCAGGCGCGGCGTTTCAGGCTCATCGGTCTGTACGCATGCGACGTGCGCGGGCTCAAATGCCCCACCCTTCAGAGAAGTTTGTCTGCGGCACACCCGTCACACAGGCGGCCTGGGTTACCCAGCGCATGGAGGTGTCGAAACGTCACACAGCTCGACCTCGTGTGGCGTACATCACGGTTTGGGTGGTGACGGCGGGGGTGGCGATGGGATGGCTGGACCGCCCGTGGTCGAGCCGGTGACGATTCGTCTGAAATGTTCGCGAGCTCGCGTGTTGATGACGAGCTGATATATAACCGCGTCGCTCTCGCCGTCCCGCCTTCTCCCCGCCTCTCTCGCCGGCGGCCGGGACGCCCACTTCACCTGTTCCCGGAGGAATGCGCCGTGCTGCCCTTTTCCCGAAAGATGCCCTCCATCATGGCCGTTGCCGGCGTCATGCTCCTGGCGTCGGCCTGCGGCCGGCAGGATCACGGCGCCGCTGCCGCAGACGTCGTGCCGAGTTCCCGTAGCGAGGCTGCGAAGGTGCCGAACGCGGCCCACTCTCCCAGCGGTTCCGCCTCGGCCTCGGCCTCCGCGTCCCCTTCCCGGTCGGCCTCCGCCTCTGCGTCCGCCTCCGTATCCGTGAAGCCGTCCGGTAGCCGTTCGCCGTCCGCCGGTGGGACGGGGACGCATGCGGACGGCGGTACGGGGGGCGCCCAGGCGCCGGTATCGGCGCCCTCGTTCCCCGTGCCCGCTTCCGTGGGTGACGCCACGCAGCTCATCACTGTGAAGGCGAGCGGTTCGTACGCCACCGTCACGGCGTGGGCCAAGGGTTCGGGCGGCTGGAAATCAGTCCTCTCCGCGAGCGGCCGGGTCGGGTCGAACGGTGTCGTGGACGGTGCCACCCGCAAGCAGAGCACGTACACCACGCCCTCGGGGACGTACACCATCACCGAAGGCTTCGGTGTCGAGGCCGGGGGCACGGCCATGCCGTACACCCGGGTCGACTCCAGCCACTGGTGGGTGGAGGACCCGGAGTCGAAGTACTACAACTCGATGCACTCCTCCGTCGGTGCGGACTTCCCTCTTGTCGAGACCGGTGAACGGGGGAGCGAACATCTTGTCAACTATCCGACGCAGTACGCCAAGGCGCTGGTGATCAACTTCAACCGCTGGCCGGCCACCCCCGGTCGCGGGGCCGGAATCTTCCTTCACGTCAACGGGAGTGGGGCGACCGCGGGGTGCGTCTCGGTGCCACGCGCCACCATGGACAGCATCATGGCGTGGATCAAGCCCTCCGCCCATCCGCGTATCGCCATTGGCTGATGCGGTGAGGCCCGTCGACGCGTGACAGGATCGGTGGGTTGTACAACTGGCTGGAACTCGCCGTATGAGAACAGACACGTCCGATACCTGTGATGCTCTGCGGCCGTCCGTCGCTGGGGCAGGCATGGATAGTGATCTTGAGAAGCTTCCTGCGGTGTCGGAGATGCGTGCCTATGTCACGCGCTTCGTCGCGCAGCTGACCGAGCGGAACCGACTGCCGCTCGACTACTCCGTGGTCAGCCTGCGGCTCGTCGACCTGATCGTCGACGGGCTGCGGCACAGCCGACCGGAGCGGGCACAGGTCGAGCCGTTTCTGCGGGGGCTGGGCGCGTACACCGGCGAAGTCATGGTGCGCCGGGCCGGCGGCCGGTGGGTGGACCTCGACGACGGCCAGCGGGAACTGTTCGGACAGGCGGCGGGTGTCCGCATGCCCGACGGGCGGGTCTGGAACCCGATCGGGAAGGTGGCGAACCGATTCGAGTCGGCGTCGGAGGAGTCGCTCCAGCGCTTCTACCTGTTGCTGCACGGGCGCGCCCGCCGTCCCGTCGCCGCCCTGTGACCTGGGTGGATCCGGACTCGCGCAGCAGATTGCCCTCGCATCGCGAACGCCCTGGCTGTGACATTTCTGTGCGCCGTCACGCAGAGGAAGTAGAGGGGTGGACGGGCCGGGGGACGAGGGCCCGGTGAGTCGTTTCGGGGCGGTATACGTCGGACGCAGTCGGTACGAAGAGGAAAGTGTGGCCAAAGGCGGGGAACAGCGCCGCGGGCAGATGGACGACGCCGAGCTCGGCGCTGCGGTGGAGCGGGCTCAGCAAGGTGACGAGGAAGCCTTCGCCGTGGCGTACCGGCTGGTTCATCCCGGGCTGCTCGGCTACGTACGGGGACTGGTCGGCGAGGACGGCGAGGACGTGGCGTCCGACGCCTGGCTGGAGATATCCCGTGACCTCGGACGGTTCCGTGGGGACGGGGCGGGGTTTCGCGGCTGGACCGCGACGATCGCCCGGCACCGGGCGCTGGATCACTTGCGCAAGCAGCGGCGGCGGCCGCGAACAGCACTTCTGGAGCAGGACATCCTCGAACTGCCGGACAGTCAGGACACCGCCGGATCCGCCCTGGAGACGCTCTCCACCCAGCAGGCGCTCGCACTCATCCGCGAGTTGCCGCGGGAGCAGGCGGAAGCCGTTCTGCTCCGTGTCGTCGTCGGCCTCGACGGTCCCGCGACTGCGCGGGTACTCGGCAAGCGTGCGGGGGCCGTACGCACGTCCGCCTACCGCGGGCTGAAGAGACTGGCCGAACATCTGGGATCAGGAGGGTCGGGCAGTGTGACGTCTGCGTCACGCCGCACGCTGAGAGATGAGACATGAGAGATGAATCGCCAAAGGCGACCGATGCGCCGGTATCCCCCGAAGTGGCCGCTCTGCTGGCAGCCGTGCAACGTTCCGGTGAGGCCGGCCCCGTAGCCGAGCAACGAGCGCTCGATGCCTTCCGGGCGGCGCGCGACGAGGGGGCAATCGCACCCGTGTCGCTGCTGCGGCGTCGCAGACGCGATGACTGGCGACCGGTCGAGTGGCTGAGCTTCGTCCGGTCGGCGCGGGCGATGATCGTCGGCTTTGCGGCCGCGGCGACGCTCGGCGGGGTCGCGGCGGCCGCGGGGTCGGGCGCGATGCCGACGCCGTTCGATGACGACGGGCGCGACCGGACGCGTCCCGCACACCCCGCGAGGAGTGCCTCCACCGCATCCGATGCGCCCGGCAGCCCCCGGTCAGGTGCGCCGGATCCCGCCGCAGGCCGTACACAACCGGGGCCGACGGAGCTGCCGGGCGTCGGTCGATCCGCCGGCCACCCGGACCAGGCACAGGACGACGAGGCGCACTGTCGTGCGTACCGCCCGGATCAGGGGAAGGGAAAGGCCGCGGACGCTACGGCCTTCGACCGCCTGGAGGCTGCGGCCGGTGGCGCATCGGCTGTGCCTGGCTACTGCGACGGGCTTCTCGGTCCCCAGACATCGAAGGAGAAGGACCGGACGGGCAAGGGGAAGTCGGAGGTACAGGACCCTGGGCAGACCTCGGAATCGGTGAAGGGCAACCGGAACGGCGCCCAGAGCGACTCCACCGCACGCTGAGACAGGCCCTGCACGGGGAGTTCACCCCGGTGGGGCACAACCACGCTGTCATGGCTGGGGCCGGTCAGGACCGCTTCGGACCGGACGGAACCCGGGCCCGGTCCGACGACCCCCTCGGACTGTGCTGAGGCGGTCCCTGGACGGTGGGACAGATCGCCGAATCATCCTTCTGAGGGGCGGGAGC
Source organism: Streptomyces sp. NPDC057486 (assembly GCF_042802415.1). Lineage (NCBI taxonomy): Bacteria > Bacillati > Actinomycetota > Actinomycetes > Kitasatosporales > Streptomycetaceae > Streptomyces > Streptomyces sp. NPDC057486. The sequence goes on from NZ_JBHVEE010000031.1 coordinate 53,897, forward strand.
CGGTGTGGAGGAGGACCCGATCGACCTGGTTCGTCCGGTCGGCAGCGGCAAAGGCGTGACGGGCCGCGATGCCATGGGAGACCCGTGCGATTGTGACCCCGGTGCCCCGACTCCGGCGTGCCGCCACCACCTTCCCGGGTGGTTTCCCTAAGGTCTCTCGGACCTACTTGCCGGGGATTGGTGTTGCCATGAAGCCGTCCATCTGCCTGTGCATGATCGTCAAGAACGAGGCGCGCGTCATCGAGCGCTGCCTCGCTTCCGTCCGCGGTCTGGTGGACACCTGGGTGATCTCCGATACCGGCTCGACCGATGGAACCCAACGGCTGATCCGTGCCGCACTCGACGGCATCCCGGGGGAACTCCACGAGGATCCCTGGGTGGACTTCGGCCACAACCGGAGCCTGAACATCCGGCGTGCGCACGCCAAAGCCGACTACCTGCTTCTCCTGGACGCCGACCTGGTGGTCCGCAGGACCGGTCCACTGCCCCTGCTGACCGCCGACTCGTACGTGCTGCGGCACGAGGGCGCGACCGAGTGCCGCAGCAAGCGCCTGGTCCGCGGTGACATCGCCTGGCGGTACGAAGGCGTCGCCCACGAGTTCCTCACCTCCGACCAGCGCGACGACCAGGAGCTGCTGGACGCTCTCGTCATCGAGGACCACGACGACGGAGGATCGCGGCACGACAAATTCGAACGCGACGCACGGCTGCTCGGTGCCGAGCTCGAACGCGACCCCGCCAATAGCCGCACCGTCTTCTATCTGGCCCAGACCATGCGCGACCTCGGCGAGAGGGAGAAGGCGATCGCGCTGTACGAGCGCCGTGCGCAGATGGGGGGCTGGAGCGAAGAGGTGTACTGCTCGCTGCTGCAGGCCGGGATCCTCAGAGCCGACTCCGACGACTGGCCGTCCGCCATGGATACCTTCTCGCGCGCCTGGGAGGCCCGCCCGGAACGGCTCGAAGCCTGCTACGAACTCTCCTCGCGGCTGCGCGGCCTCGGCCGCCATCACGCCGCACACGCCTTCGTCTGCGCGGGACTCGACCGGGAGGCGCCGGACGACCTGCTGTTCGTCCAGCCCTGGGTGTACCGCTGGGGGCTGCTCTTCGAGTACTCGGTCACCGCCTGTTGGGTCGGTGACATCGACGGATCGCTCCGGGCCTGCGACCGGCTGCTGTCGATGCCGGATCTCCCCGACGCCTATCGCCGACAGACGCTCACCAACCGGGAGTTCGCGGAGCGGCGGCAGGCCGCGCGGACCGCCTCGTGGGCGTCGCCCCCGGACTGGCGGAGGGGCCCGCACCCCACGGCCGGCAGCTGCAGCAGCTGTCACGCCTGACGCATCGCCCATTCGAGTACGTGGCAGCCCGCGAGGCCCGGTTGTCAGTGCCGGACGTTCGACTGTCTTTCATGAGCCGGCAAGAGCTGCTCACGGCGACCCAGGCCCTCGTCCGGCCGGACACCGAGCACCTCGAGTGCGCGGAGGACGGGCGTGCCGGGCGCTGCGACGGGGGAAACCTTGCCGGTCGCAGTACTAGGGCGTGTGTCGGAAGTCCCGCCTGCCCCGCGACGCCCGGCACGCACGCTCGCTGCGTTGTCGGGGTCGTCCACGTACGTCCAGTACGAGGGTGACCCTCCGCCTTGCGATCGCACGCACCGGACGCCGCCGGGCCCACCCTTCGGGCGGACGGCGGCACTTCCGGCACCCGCCCTAGCGGGTGCCGTCCACTCGGCGCCAGGTAGCCACCGGGCCCGGGGCGAGGGGGTCCTCGGGGGTGACCCAGAATGCCTTCCCCAGCTCGGCGTTGAACTGGGCGCCGGTCCGTCCGTCCCCGGACGACCGGCCGGTCAGACGCCGCCCTATCCATGGCGCCAGATGCTGCCGAGCGAAGCGGAGGTCGTCGACGCGCCGTATCGCCCACCGCGGGGGCACCGCGGTGGGGAGTGGCGTCTGCCAGTCGTGCTCCGGTGGCAGTCCGAGCGCCTGCCAGACCGCCTCGGCGACCCTGCGGTGTCCCTCGGCCGTCAGATGCAGCCGGTCGACGTCCCACAGCCGGGGATCGCCGAGTGCCGGTGCCCCGTACAGATCGACGACCAGCGCACCGTGGCGATCCGCCAACTCGTCGACCAGGGAGAACAGCTCCTCCATGCGGGGGCGGAAGCGCTCCATGACCGGTCCGTTGCGGCCCGGGCTGCGCATCAGCACGAGCTTCTTGCACGACGGCGCGAGGCGTTCCACGGCTTCTTCCAGCCGGCCGCGCACCATTCCCATGTCGCACTTGGGCCGCAGGGTGTCGTTGAGACCGCCGACCAGTGTGACGACGTCCGCCTGCATGGCGGCGGCCGCATCGACCTGCTCGGTCACGATCTGGCGGATCAGCTTCCCGCGCACGGCGAGATTCGCGTACCGGAACCCGGGGGTGCGGGCGGCGAGCCGGCCTGCGAGGACATCGGCCCAGCCGCGGTACGAGCCGTCGGGCAGCAGGTCCGACATGCCCTCGGTGAAGGAGTCGCCGACCGCGACAAGACTGGTGTAGGAGGCATTCATTTCCATGGCCATGGGATCGTATCGCGGTGGCGTCCGGCCCCTTCCGGGCGGAGCCGCGCCCCGCGTCCGGTGGCGAGGGCAGTCGCTGAGGGCCGGCCGCAGCCCGAACCCCGCGACGACCTTCCCCGAGCTCCGGGCCGGCCACCGCGCCCGCGGCAGCCGGCCGCACAGGACCTGCGCGAAGGCGATCGGCAGGACCGGCCGGACGAGGCCGGGCGCGGTGGCCGGCCCGGTCGGCAACGGGCCGGGAGTGAGTATGAGGAGCCCTGCGACCTGGGCACATGAGTCGGAGTGCGGTGGAGACCGCCATGGTCCCGCCGGCCTGTCCCGGTCCTCCGGCCGGCCACGTGGCGCGTCCCCCGCCACGTGGCCCCGCCGCTCGCGCCCCGGCGCGGGGCCACGCCCGTGAGCGCTGTCGCGTAACCCCGGTCCGTCCGTCAGCGTGCCTGCGGCCGTCCGACCAGCTCGCGCAGCACATCCTCCATCGTGACCATGCCGGCGAGCCGGTCGCCCTCGTCGAGCACCACCGCCAGGTGCGTACGGCTCCGGCGCATCGCGGTCAGCACGTCGTCGAGGGGCGTCGCAGCCCGCACCCGGGCGATCGGCCGCATCGCCGTGACCGGGAACGGCACATCGCGTGGCGCGACGTCCAGGGCGTCCTTCACATGGAGGTACCCCAGGATCCGCTGCTCGCTGTTCATCACCGGGAAGCGTGAGAATCCGGTCTCGGCCGAGAGCCGTTCCAGCTCCTCGGGTGTCGTCCCGACCCTGGTGTAGACCACCTGCTCGACCGGTAGCACGACGTCCCGTACCGGGCGACGGCCCAGCTCCAGTGCGTGGTGCAGCCGCTCGGCGGCGCGGTCGTCGACCAGCCCGGCGTCACCGGCGTCCTGCACCAGCCGGGCCAGCTCGTCGTCGGAGAACGTCGAGGACACCTCGTCCTTCGCCTCCACCCGCAGCAGCTTCAGCAGCGTGTTGGCGAAGGTGTTGACCGTGAAGATCACCGGACGCAGCGCCCTGGCGAGGGTGACCAGGGGCGGACCGAGCAGCAGCACGGTCCGTACCGGCTCGGCCAGTGCGACGTTCTTCGGGACCATCTCGCCGAGCAGCATGTGGAGATACGTCGCCAGGGACAGGGCGATCACGAACGAGATCGGATGCACCAGTCCGTGCGGCACACCCACCACGTCGAAGACCGGCTCCAGCAGATGCGCGATGGCCGGTTCGGCGACGATACCGAGGACCAGTGTGCAGAGCGTGATGCCGAGCTGAGCCGCCGCGAGGAGCGCCGACACATGTTCCAGGCCCCAGATGACGCTCCGCGCACGCCGGTTACCGGCCTCCGCCTGGGGCTCGATCTGGCTGCGGCGCACGGAGATCAGCGCGAACTCCGCGCCGACGAAGAATGCGTTGACGACCAGGGTCAACAGACCGATGAAGAGCTGGACGGCAGTCACTGTCCGTCCTCCCTCTCGTCGTCGGAGCCGGGCAGCGGTGCGTGCAGCAGCGCCCGTGCGGCGCGGCGCCCGGAGGCGTCCACGACGTCGAGCCGCCAGTCGGCCAGCTCGATGGAGTCACCGACGACGGGGATCCGGCCGACTTCTGTGGCGATCAGTCCGGCGAGCGTCTCGTAGGGTCCGTCCGGCACCCGCAGTCCGATCGTCCGCAACTGGTCCATGCGGGCGGCGCCGTCGGCCGACCACAGGGTGCGCCCGTCGGCGTCCTCACCTGCCGGTGCGAGGTCCGGCGTCTCGTGCGGGTCGTGCTCGTCGCGCACCTCGCCGACGACCTCCTCGACGATGTCCTCCAGCGTCACGACACCGGCCGTGCCGCCGTACTCGTCGATGACGACGGCCATCGGGAACTTGCTGGACAACCTGTCGAGCAGCCGGTCCACCGTGAGGCTCTCCGGTACGAGCAGGGGTTCGCGCAAAATCTGCGACACGCGCTTGCGGTACCTCTCCTCGGCCGGGATCGCCAGGACGTCCTTGATGTGCGCGACACCGACGACGGTGTCGAGGCTGCCCCGGTAGACGGGGAAGCGGGACAGCCCGGTCGCCCGGGTGGCATTGGCGACGTCCTCGGCGGTCGCCTGCACCTCCAGCGCGGTGACCTGCACCCGCGGGGTCATCACGTTCTCCGCGGTCAGTTCGGCCAGATTGAGGGTACGGACGAACAGTTCCGCGGTGTCCGCCTCCAGCGCGCCCTCCTTGGCGGAGTGGCGGGCGAGCGCCACCAGCTCCTGGGGGCTTCGGGCGGAGGCCAGCTCCTCGGCCGGTTCGAGACCGAAGCGGCGCACGATCCGGTTGGCCGTGTTGTTGAGATGGCTGATGAAGGGCCGGAAGATCGCGGTGAAGGCACGCTGCGGGGTGGCCACGGCCTTCGCCACGGCGAGCGGCGAGGAGATCGCCCAGTTCTTCGGGACGAGTTCGCCCACGACCATCAGGAAGACCGTGGACAGCGCTGTTCCGATTACCAGCGCCAGTGAGGACGAGACGCTCGGGGACAGGCCGATGGCCTCCACCGGGCCACGGATCAGCTTTGCGATCGACGGTTCGGAGAGCATGCCGACGACCAGATTGGTGACGGTGATGCCGAGCTGTGCGCCGGAGAGCTGGAAGGTGAGACTGCGCACCGCCTTCATGGCGCTCGCCGCACCCCGTTCACCCCGCTCCACGGCTCGTTCGAGCTGGCCGCGCTCGACCGTGGTCAGAGAGAACTCGGCGGCGACGAAGGCACCGCAGGCGAGTGAGAGCAGGACCGCCACGAGCAGCAGAAGCACTTCGGTCATCGGTTCACCTCCGTCCCATGATCGGGCAGTGGCAGGAGGCTCGCCTGGCGTCGGCGATGTCGGCTACTGGGAGGCTCGCCCATGGGCGGACGCTCACACCTTTCGGGAAGGGGCGGTCATATGAACATCCATGGTAAAGGATGGGCAAAGTTGCTTCGCGCACGGGTGATCTCCGCGAGGCTCCCAGCCCTCGGTCTCAGTCCTTGAGGTGCTTCACCCAGCGGCTCCACTGCGGCTCGGGCGCATACCCCGCAGCATGCCAGGCGTGGTGCGCGAGCTCGTTGCGGTTCAGCACCATCGCATCACCACGCCGTCCGCCCAGCTGTACGAATCGTTCCTCCGCCGCTGTCAGCAGTGCCCGGCCGACGCCCTGCCGCCGCTGGTCCGGATGGACCGCGAGCCGGTAGAGGTGGCACCGCCAGCCGTCGAAGCCCGCGATCACCGTTCCGGCGAGCTCGCCGGAACGTTCCGCGAGGATGAGGGCTCCGGGGTCGCGGGCGACCAGCCGTTCGATGCCGTCCCGGTCGTCGCTGATGCTGGTGCCTTCCGCCGCCACCTTCCAGAAGGCGAGGACGGCGTCGAGGTCGGCCGGTGCCGCTGTGCGGATCGCGAGATCATTCATGCTTTTACCCCATCACCGGGTCCGCCGCACCGTCGAACGAATTCCGCCATGCGGTCAGCTCCCCGCGAGTTCCTGGAGGATCGGGGCGAACGCCTCCATGTTCGGCTCCAGCACCGTCAGGTAGGAGAAGCCGTAGCGCTCCCGCTGCTCCCTGAGCTGTTCGGCCATCTGCCGGACCGTCCCCACCGTGAACAGCGGCAGGGCCAGCGCCTGGTCCTCGTCGAGGTGAGGTGTCTTCGGCAGCACTTCGCGCACGGCCGCACGACGGTCGCGGGTGGCCCGGACGTACTGGATCAGCAGATTCAGTTCGGCTGGGCTCTCCCGCCCCGCGGCGAATCGCCGGTAGGCGGCGACACGCCCGTCGAGCTGCTCGGCGGTGAGAGGCGTGAGTGTGCCGTTGCGATCGCTGACGGCCCCGGTGAACGCGACGATCTCAGCAAACTGTGCCGCCAGCCGCAGGACCCGGTCCCCGTTCCCGCCGATCAGCAACGGGGGCCGGGGCTTCTGCGCGGACCTCGGCAGCCCGGTGTCCTCGCGCAGCAGGCGGTCCACCTCCTCGACCGTATGTCGCAGATGATCCACCCGGCCGCCGGGGGAGAGGAACTCGATGCCCGCCCGGTCGTGCTCCTCGCGGACGTATCCGGTCCCGATTCCCAGCTCCAGGCGTCCCTCGGTCAGCGCGTCCGTACCGGCCGCCTCGCGGGCCAGCAGTGCCGGATTCCAGAAGGCGGCGTTCAGTACGAAGGTGCCGACACGGGGGCGCTCCGTGGCCTCCGCGGCGGCCACCAGTGCGGGGAAGGGGGCCGGCATGCCCAGATGGTCGGGGACCAGGATGACGTCGTAGCCGAGTTCCTCCGCGCGACGGCATCGGGCGCGCCAGTCCTGCCCACCGGTCGGCGTCAGCATGTTCACTCCGAATCGGAACGACCTCGTCATGAACTCTCCTTGCCCAGGGACATTCGATGGACGGTCCACCTACTCTGCCAAGGGCGAGCCGCATCCGTATGCCGAACCGCCCTCTTGCCGGTGCTAGCAGTCCGGCGCTAGCTTGGTGGTGTGCCCAAGACTCAGCTGAACGTACGAGTGGACGAGGCCACCGCCGAGGCCGCGCGGCAGCGCGCGCTGCAGAGGGGGATGAGCGTGAACCGCTACATAGAGGAGCTCGTCAAACAGGACGCGGGCGAAGTCGGACACACCTTTGTCGAAGCCGCTGCCGACTTCATGAAGCAGTACGAGTCGGTGTTCGCCGAGGAGTTCGGCCCGGAGCGCAAAGGTCACCGTTGAACCTCCGGATCGACCTTTCCTGGCTGCTCATGGTCGCCGAGCACAAGACGCCCGGTGACCCGCAGGTCGTCGACTGGGGAGCGCTGGTCGCCGCAGTCGCCCGTCATGAGGCGGAGATCTTCGGCAGCCCCGTCTACAGCGATCCGTACTCCAGGGCTGCCGCGCTTCTGCAGTTGCTCCTCCATGTCCCCGCGCTCGAACACTCCAATGCGATGTTCGCCTCCGCCGTCGCGTACGGCTATCTCGTCGCCTCCGGGCTGAAGGTCATCACCTCGGCCGAGCAGGTGCGCGACCTGGCCCGGCTGGTCAAGGAGGGCAAGGCCGACGTCCGGGCCGTTGCCGACGAACTGCGTCAGTGGAGTCTGTGAATCCTGTTGTGTGAGTCTCCTGGAATGCCGCCTTCCGTCGTGAACCATCGTTAGCGTCCGGCGCATGACACACATAAGGAACACACGTGCGAGACGGATGACGGTCGCGGTCGTGGGTGCTGCGGCGGCCTTGGTGCTCGGAGTCGGCGGAGCGATCGCCGTCGGCGCGCCGGACGACGGCTCTGCCGATCCGACCCCCGCCCCCACTGCGACGTCCGACCCCGGCACGGGCGAGGGCGGCGGCAGCACCGTCGGCGGCAGCATGGACGGCGGCAGCACGGACGGCGGCGGCTCCGATGGCGGCAGCGTGAGCGGTTCGGGCGGTGTCGACCCCAGCCCGAGCGAGGCGCCGAGCCCGACCGGAGGCCCGGATCCCACCGACAGCCCGGGTCCCACCGGCAGCCCGGCCCCCAGCGAACCGGCGAGCCTCGACGACTTGGCGAAGCGGATCGACGAGCTCGACAAGAAGATTGACGAGCTGCCCACGAAGAAGGACCTCGCCGACGCGCTGCGGGCGCTCGCGGACCGGCTGGAGCAGGACGACTAGTGCCCCTCCCGGCAAGCTTTTCCCCGTCGCGCCGTCCGGCACGCGCTCCCCCAAGGCCTCAAGGGCCAGGGGGGACCCCCTTCCGCGTTGGCCAAAAGCCCTGGTAGCTCCTTCCCCAAGCTCTCAACTCCGTTCGAGCAGGGGAGACCCCATCCAAGGACTTCCGGCCGCCTTGCGATCACACGCACCGGACGGCGCTCCTCATGGGGCAAACATTGCCGGTCAAGGCACTAGCACCTGATCCGAAAGACGGGCCCGCACGCCTCAGGAGGTGTCCACCACGGTGGTCCGGCGGGCCACGCCCAGCACGCACTCAGAAGTGGGGAGCCGGATCCCCCAGTCCGGCATCTTCACCTTGCGGTACGCCTCCACCACGAAGCCGGCCTCCTCGATCGCGGTGAGCGTGTCCCGCGCCGTATGACACCCGCCGCCCAGCAGCGGCCACACCGTGCGGTCCAGTGCCCGCTGCACCGTCGCCATGGCGCGGTCATCGGCCCGCACATGCTCGAAGAAGCGCAGCTCCCCGCCGGGACGCAGCACCCGCTCGATCTCCGCGAGCGACCGTTCGACATTGCGTACGGTGCACAGCACCAGTGAGGCGACGGCCCCGTCGAACGCCTCGCTCTTCACCGGCAGCGCCTCCGCGGCGCCCGGTACGACATCCACCGGAATGCCGGCACGCAGCGCGGACCGTACCGCCAACTGCCGCAGGGCGCGCTCGGGTTCGATCGCCACCACTTCGGAGACGGCGGGCGGATAGTGGGCGAAGTTCAGGCCGTTGCCCACACCGACCTCGATGATGCGTCCGGACAGGCCAGCGAGCAGTTCCGAGCGTATGGCCGCCATCCCGGCCCTGGTCTCCGCCGCCACACTCATGCGGGCGTAGAACCGGGCGAAGACCGGGTGGTGCACCGCGTCCTTCGGGATCTTCGTGCTCCGCAGATGCATGACGGACCTCCTCGACAGGACCGGCTGCAACGGACGGCTCGGTCGGGCGGTCCCGCCCGACCGGAGCTGCCCGACGTGAGAAACCCGGCCGGCAAAGTACGGCTACTTTGATTCTGCCCCGTCGCGGGCCACTCAGCCGTCAGTCGGCGGTCCGGTTCCCGCCCAACTCCGCGGTCAGCCAACTCGCCGCCCGGGCACGGAATTCGGCGGGTGCGAGGGCGCCCGCGCCCGCCGGTACGGCGCCCAGCAGCGGCGCGTCCGCCGCCACCGGCAGATCGTCGAGATTGCAGCGCGCGGCCAGATCCGGTTCGGCGGGCATGCTGCCCACGACCACGCCCAGGCACTTCAGCCCACGCGTCCGCAGCGCCTCCGAGGTCAGCGCGGTGGAATTGAGCGTGCCGAGCCCTGCGGGTGCCACGACCAGGACCGGAGCGCCGAGCAGCCGCGCCGCGTCCGCGAGCGTGGCGCCTCGGTCGTCGAAACGTACGAGCAGCCCTCCCGCGCCCTCGACCAGCACCAGATCGTGCTCGGTGGCGAGCTTCTCGGCCGCCTCCGCGATCTGTTCCGGGCGCACGGGCGTCAGACCCGCCCGCCGCGCGGCCGTGTCCGGAGCCAACGGATCGGGGAACCGGGCCAGTTCGAGGCCGGTCACCGTCTCGCCGGCAAGCCTGCGCACCTCGAGGACATCGCCCGGCTCGCCCGGCGCAACGCCCGTCTGGGCAGGCTTGAGCACGGCCACCGAACGCCCGGAGGCGACCGCCACCGCGGCCACGGCCGCCGTGACGACCGTCTTGCCGATCTCCGTACCCGTACCGCTCACCATCAGTACCGACATCTCAGCCCTCCCGCGCCGCCGCGCACACCGCACGGCAGATTCGCGCCAGATCGTCGTCGCCCGTCACATACGGCGGCATCGTGTAGATCAGGTCCCGGAACGGGCGCAGCCACACGCCCTCACGGACCGCGGCCTCGGTGGCCGCCGCCATGTTCACGTCGTGATCGAGCTGTACGACGCCGATGGCGCCCAGAACGCGTACATCCCGTACACCTGCGATCGCGCGGGCCCCGGCCAGGCCCCCCAGCAACCCCGCTTCCAGACGTTTGACCTCCTGCTGCCAGTCCTGGCCGAGCAGCAGATCGATCGAGGCGAGGGCCACCGATGCGGCCAGCGGGTTGCCCATGAAGGTCGGCCCGTGCGCAAGCACCGGGACCCTGCCGCGCGAGATACCGTCCGCCACCCGTGCGGTGCAGAGGGTCGCCGCCATCGTCAGATAGCCGCCGGTCAGCGCCTTGCCGACGCACATCACGTCGGGGGAGACCCCGGCATGCCCGGCGGCGAACAGCTTCCCCGTACGCCCGAAACCGGTCGCGATCTCGTCGAACACCAACAGCACGTCATGGGCGTCGCACGCCTCGCGCAGCACCCGCAGATAGCCGGGGGAGTGGAACCGCATCCCGCCCGCACCCTGCACCACCGGCTCCACGATCACCGCGGCCAGCTCATCGGCATGCTGTGCGATCAGCCCCCGCAGATGCTGTACGTACGTCTCATCCGGTTCCTCGTCGAAACCGCCGGGCGGCTCGTCGGCGAAGACCTGCCGGGGCAGTACGCCCGACCACAGCTCATGCATGCCGCCCTCGGGGTCGCAGACGGACATCGGCTGCCAGGTGTCCCCGTGGTAGCCGCCGCGCCAGGTCAACAGCCGCTGTTTGGCGGGCTTTCCGGTCGAGTTCCAGTACTGCAGACACATCTTCACCGCGACCTCGACCGACACCGAACCCGAGTCGGCGAGGAAGACATGGCGCAGCGGCTCCGGTGTGATCTCGACCAGCCTGGCGGCCAGCCGCACGGCGGGCTCATGGGTGAGCCCGCCGAACATCACATGGCTCATCCGGTCCAGCTGGCCACGGGCCGCCTCGTTGAGCACCGGGTGGTTGTAGCCGTGCACCGCCGACCACCAGGACGACATGCCGTCGACCAACTCGCTCTGGCCGTGGGCAGGTTCGGCGAGCCGCAGACGTACTCCGGACGCGGATTCCACGACGAGCGGCTCCTGCCGGCCCGGCATCGGGCCGTACGGATGCCAGACGTGGTCCCGGTCCAGGGCCCGCAGTTCGGCCGGGGTGAGGGGCTCAGGCATTGGGTGCGAGATCCGTTCCCGCGCCACGGCGGCGGACCGCCACCAGATCCGTACGCGCGCCCGGCGTCCCGGCCTCGGCGTCCGCCGGCTCGTCGGCCACGTCACCGCAGGGCGCACAGCCTCCCGCGTGCGAGCCGCAGCCGCCATCGGTCTCCGCGTCCGTACGGTGCCGGGGCAGCGTCGTCGTACCCGCGCCCTCCACCTCGAAACCGGCGTCCGCGATCATGTCCAGATCCGCCTGCCCTGCCTGGCCCTCACTGGTCAGATAGTCGCCCAGGAAGATCGAGTTGACCAGGTGCAGGGCGAGCGGCTGCATCGAGCGCAGATGCACTTCTCGGCCGCCCGCGAGCCGGACCTCGACATCCGGGCAGACGAACCGGACCATCGCCAGAATGCGCAGACAGCGTTGCGGGGTGAGGTTCCACTCCTTGGCGAGAGGGGTCCCCTCGAACGGGATCAGGAAGTTCACCGGAACCGAGTCCGGGTCCAGCTCGCGCAGCGAGAAGACGACGTCGACCAGATCCGCGTCGCTCTCACCCATTCCGGCGATCAGCCCGGAGCACGCCGAGAGTCCCGCGGCCTGCGCCTGCTGGACGGTCTCCACCCGGTCCGCATAGGTGTGGGTGGTGGTGATGTCCCCGTACGTCCCCTCGGACGTATTGAGGTTGTGGTTGTACGCGTCGGCGCCCGCGGAACGCAGCCGGTCGGCCTGCCCGGCGGAGAGCAGACCGAGGCAGGCGCACACCTCGACGCCCTCGTTCTGCTCCTTGATCGCTTCGATCGTCTGCGACACCCGGTCGACGTCCCGGTCCGTCGGACCGCGGCCGCTCGCCACCAGACAGACGCGCTTCGCGCCGCCCGCCACCCCGGCGGCGGCGGCCTTCGACGCCTCGTCCGGTTTCAGCCAGGTGTACTTGAGGATCTCGGCCTTCGAGCCGAGCCGCTGAGAGCAGTACGAGCAGTCCTCCGGGCAGAGCCCGGACTTGAGATTGACCAGATAGTTCAGCTTCACCCGCCGGCCGAACCACTGACGGCGCACCTTCCCGGCCGCGGCCACCACTTCGAGGAGGTCGTCGTCCGAGGTCGCCAGCACGGCGAGTGCTTCTTCGCGGGTCGGCAGCTCGCGCCGCAGCCCCTTGTCCACCAACGTGTTCAGGAGGTCCATGGTCACGATCCTGGCGCACGGCACCGCCCGCAGCCAAGGAGGAACCGGACAACAGAGCCCACCGAGCCTGTGTGTATCGCCACACCATGACGGGCCGCGCCCCCGGTTAGGGTCTGTGAGCTGCCTACAAAAGGGACCGCCGCCATGTCCTTCGCCCCGTTCGACTGGATCGATGACGAGGCGCGCCGCCGTGCGGACGCCGGGCTCGTCCGTACTCTGCGCCCCCGGCGCGCCGAGCCGGAACTGCTGGACCTCGCGAGCAACGACTACCTGGGCCTCACCCGGCACCCCGAGGTGACCGCTGCCGCCGCCGAGGCCGCGCACCGGTGGGGTGCGGGCGCCACCGGCTCCCGGCTGGTCACCGGTTCCACCGCGCTGCACGCCGAGCTCGAACGCGAACTCGCCGAATTCTGCGGTTTCGAAGCGGCCCTCGTCCTCTCCTCCGGCTACGCGGCCAATCTCGCCGCCCTCACCGCCCTCACCGGTCGTGGCTCCCTGATCGTCTCCGACGCGGGCAATCACGCCTCCATCGTGGACGGCTGCCGCCTCTCCCGGGCGGACACAGTCGTCGTGCCCCACGCCGATCCCGAATCCGTCGCCAAGGAGCTGCGCGCGCACGGCGGCCGCGCCCTGGCCGTCACCGACTCGGTCTTCTCCGTCGACGGAGACGCCGCGCCGCTGCCGGAACTGGCCGACGTCTGCCGTGCGGAGGGCGCCGCGCTGCTCGTCGACGACGCGCACGGTCTGGGCGTGCTCGGGGAGGGCGGGCGCGGCGCCCTCGCCGCCGCCGGTCTCGCGGGTGGTGACGGGATCGTCACCACCCTCACCCTGTCCAAGTCCCTGGGCAGTCAGGGTGGAGCGGTCCTCGGCCCGGCCCGGGTGATCGACCATTTGATCAACGCGGCCCGCACCTTCATCTTCGACACCGGGCTCGCACCGGCCGCGACGGGCGCGGCTCTCGCGAGCCTGCGCCTGCTGCGCCGGGAGCCGGCACGCGCGGGCAGGGCCCGTACGGTCGCCACCGCACTGTACGAACGGCTGACCGCAGGAGGGCTGACCGCCGTGCGCCCCGACGCCGCAGTCGTCTCGGTCAGGGCGCCTTCGCCGGACGCGGCGGTGCGCTGGGCGGCCGACTGCCGCGCGGCCGGGATCGCGGTGGGCTGCTTCCGCCCGCCGTCGGTCCCGGACGGCATCTCGCGGCTGCGGCTCACCGCACGGGCCGATCTGACGGAGGCGCAGATCGCGACCGCGGTGGCGACCGTCCTGCGAACCGCGCCACTGACCTGACGGAGTCGGCCGGTCAGCCGACCGGACCGTCGTTCAGACCGGAGACGAACGAAGTCCAGGCCGCCGCGGAGAACCGCAGCGGGGGCCTGGACACGTCTTTGGAATCCCGCACCGCCAGCTGTTCCGCGCCGAACGGAGCTGTTTCCACACAGTTGTTCATACCCGTGCTGCGGCTACTGCGCCGCCACCGTAACTCGTGCTGTGCGAGGCAATCGGACATCGGGCCCCCTCGGGCAGTCTGAGGTTCCTAACCGTCGCGGTCGATCGCGGCGATGAGGTCCAACGAGTGCTCCGGCGACAGCGCGTGTGCCTGCATCGTGCGGAAGGCCGAGCTGTACGCCTCAAGGTCTTCTTTCCGCTCCAGATAGAGGCTACTCGTCAAATGGTCAAGAACGACCACATCCAGATCAGAAGTATTCGGAAATGAGAAGATAACGAACGGCCCAGTGATTCCGATGTATCCGCCGACCGAGAACGGCAGCAACTGCACCTGCACATGGGGTAGTTGGGACAACCGCGCCAAATGGCGCAGCTGCTCCCGCATCACTCGGCGCCCGCCGACCTCGCGCCGCAGCACCGCCTCGTCGAGCACCGCGGTCAACCGCAACGGCGGGTCTGTCCGCAGCACTCCCTGCCGCGCGAGCCGCACCTCCACCAGCGAGTCCAGCTGACCGGCGGGCAGTCCGTCCAGGGACGAACGGGTCACCGCCCGTGCGTAGTCGGCGGTCTGCAGCAGTCCGGGAACCACCGAGGTCTCCAACGTGCGGGCGGTCCGGGCCTGGGACTCCAGACTGATGAAGTCCCGGTACTGGGGCGGGATGAGGCCGCGGTAGGCGTGCCACCAGCCCGTGCCGCCACCGCCCGCCGAGCCCGCAAGCATCTCCAGGAGCGCCCGCAACTGTGCGTCGTCCACGCCGTAGGCATCCAGCAGCCGGCCCACATCGGCCGGTTTCACCCCGCTCGCACCGGTCTCGATCCGGCTCACCTTCGACTGGTGCCAGCCGAGGATCCGTGCGGCGTCCCGACTGGTGAGTCCGGACGTGTGGCGCAGACTCCGCAGTTCCTCCCCGAGTTTGCGGCGACGTACTGCGGGGCCGTGCTGCATCGGCGGCCTCCCTCCCTCTCGTACAGAGGGGCCAGTGTGCCGCCACCCGCGCCTGTCCGGGCCGGAGTTCACCGCTTCGAGCGACAGATATATGCATATCTCGTTGGATCGGCGTCACAGCGGGCAGCATCAGTGGCAATCTGGCGCGAAGCACATCCCGGACCGGTCGTGGGTCGGTCCGGGCAGGAAAGGGACGGCTCGCCATGGCAGACCATCAAGAAGCACGTGTCACTCTGCCCAGCGAGCCGGTCTCGGTCCCCGCAGCCCGGAGATACGTTGCCCGGGTGCTCGCCGATTGGGGACTGCCCGACGACACCGAGGCCGCCGACACCATCCGGCTCATCGTCTCGGAACTCGTGACCAACGCCGTCCAGCACACCTTCGGCCAGTCGCCCACCTTCACCGTGGACCTCCGGCTGGAGCGTGAGGAGCAGCTGCACCTCGGGGTGACGGACAGTCACCCCCGCCGGCCCCGGCGCCCGCCCGCCGCCGTGCAGCAGGACAACGGCCGCGGCATGGTGATCATCCGCTGTCTGGTCAAGGAGTGCGGCGGACGTCTCAGGGTCACGCCCACCAGCGAGGGGGGCAAGACCGTCTGGATCGCGCTCCCGTGGACCGTACCCGCCCACCCCTGACTGCCCGAGCGGGCGGGCGCACGTCACTGCACCGACGTCGCCCGTCCGAAGCCGCCGCGCAGCAGTGCGCACAGCGTCGCCGCCGCTCCGCTCGCGTGCTCGCCGTGGTGCACCACCGAGATCGTCCGCCGGAACGCCGCGGGTTCCAGCCGCCGCACGGACAGCGGAGCCGGCGACATCGCTGCGACCATCTCCGGCACCACCGCCATCCCGATCCCCGCGCTGACCAGGGCGCACACCAGGGCATAGCCGGGCGACTCGCAGACCACCGCGGGCGTCGCCCCCACCTCGGCCAGGGCGTTCTCCACCCCGCGGCGGGGGGGATGGGCCGGTGCGCTGCTGACCAGCGGCCGGCCTGCCAGCTCCGTAACCGGCAGCCGTCCCGTCCCCTCGGACAGCATCTGGCCGACCGCAGTGATCAGTACCAGCTCCTCGACCAGCAGCGGCTCCACGCAGACCCCGGACGGCACCGGCGCCGCAGGCCCCGGCTCGTACGCATGGGTCAGCGCCAGATCGACCTCGCCCGAGGCGACGGCGGCGATCCCCCCGGGCGGTTCGTAGTCCGTGACGGACAGCTCCACATCCGGGTGGGCGCGCCGGAACGCGCTCAGTACAGGCGGCAGCAGATGGATGCCCGCCGTGGTGAACGTGCCGACCCGGAGGCGTCCGCCGGAGAGCCCGGCCAGTCGGCTCAGTTCGTGGCGCGCACGGTCCATCTCGTCGAGGACCCGCCGGGCGCGTACGACCAGCAGCTCGCCCGCTGCCGTCAGCCGGGCGCCTCGGTGGTGGCGCACCAGCAGCGCGGCGCCCGCCTCCCGCTCCAGCTTGGTCAGCTGCTGGGAGAGTGCGGGCGCGGTGTAGCCGAGGCGGGCGGCGGCGCGCGTGATCGAACCGGCCTCGGCGACCGCCACCAGTGCCGCGAGCCGCGTCGGATCGAACATTAAGCATTCCTTTTGGCAGACCCAGAAGATTGCAAGTACATGCTGAAGGCTAAGTCGGTCCATGGTGGACCCATGGACGGACAACTGATCGCCTTCATCGGGGTCGCCGCAGGGATGGTGGCGCTGCCGGGCGCGGACTTCACGGTGGTCGTACGGAACGCACTCGCCTCGCGTGCGGCCGGGGTGGCCACGGCGCTGGGGGTCGCCGGGGGACTGCTCATCCACACGGCGCTCGCCGTCGCCGGGCTCGCGGCGGTCCTTGTCACGGTGCCCGTCCTGTTCCGCACGGTGCAGCTGCTCGGCGGGGCGTACGTCCTCTATCTGGGAATCAGCGGCGTGCACGCGGCGCGGCGCCGCGCCAGGGATGCGGGCGTGGACACGGGAGGGGACGGAGGGCCGACGGCGACCAGCACGCGGCGCGCCCTGCGCCAGGGCTTTCTGACCAACGCTCTGAACCCCAAGGCGCCCGTGCTCTTCCTGAGCCTGCTGCCGCAATTCGTCCCTGACGGACAGCCGCCCCTCCCCAGGACCCTGCTGCTGGCCACCGTCGTCGTGCTGCTCGCGCTGATCTGGTTCCCGGCCGTGGCGCTCCTGGTGGACCGCCTGGGCCGGTGGCTGCGCCGGCCGCGTACCGCCCGCGCCATCGAGGGCGGCAGCGGCGCGGCGCTCACCGCGCTGGGGCTGGTCCTGGTGACCGGACCCCTGGTGCACTGAAGCACGTGGTGAATGGGGGGGGCGGAGGAGAAACGGAGGGATCAGCGAACTCGTCCGTACCAGACGCTCCTCGTCCAGATCTTCTCCAGCCGCACGACGGAACCGGTCTTCGGGGAGTGCCAGATCCTCCCCCTGCCGGCGTAGATGCCGACGTGGTAGACGCTGCGCCCCGAGTGGAAGAAGACCAGATCGCCGCGTTTCCGCTTCGACGCCGAGATGTGGCGGGACTTGTTGTACTGCTGCTGGGCCGTGCGTGGGAGCCTCTTGCCCACCTTCTTGAACGCGTACATCATCAGCCCGGAACAGTCGAAACGGTGGGGGCCGGTGGCCCCGTACCGGTACGGCGATCCCTGCTTCGACGCGGCGATCTTGAGCGCCTTCGTCGCACGCGTCGCGGCATGGGCGTCGGTCACGGCGCCGGGAGCGAGCATGGAGCCGCCGACGGCGGCGAGCGTCAGAACTGTGGCCGTACCGGCCCGGGTGATCAGAAACGGGACATGAACCTGCGCAGTCATGCGCAACCCTTCGTCAGCCGCCTGTGAAGGATGACCTGTCGGGTTCGGGCTGGCGAAGTTGCCCGGCCGCGCGATGCGGCTTCACCCCGAGGGTCGACCGGATGCCGGTCGACCCGTTGTGCTCGGGTCCTCCACTCCTGCCGATCCACTTATGTCGACCAGTCATCCGGGCGGCGGCAGGACTCGGCGTCCGCCCGGACCGCCTCGCCGTGGTGGCGGGGGCTTGTCGTCCCACGGATCTTGACTCACCGACTGCCGGATTTCCGAACCAAAACAGCGAAATGCGAAGTTCGTTACCAATCGTCTGTTTGGGTGAGCGAGGGATGATGTGAGCACTCGTCAGGCTGTCTCGACCCGTCCCGTACCAGCGGCGGAACGGCATATTTCGCTCGCCGTCCACGTCGGCGGCGCAAGTCGAGTCATCCCTCTCGCGGGGGATTCCTTGCGCCGGACGAGCGAGAAAATTCGATCAACATGCCGGGCGTGTCGCCCATGGAGAGATGATCAACTCATCGGGGCCGGGGGCACGGTGACCCGTCCGGCCCGCCGTTCCCCGTCCAACACGCGCAGTGCCCGTGCCAATGTGGCGGCGTGGATGTGTGCTTCACCCCGCTCGTGCATCAAGGTGAGCGCGTCCCGCAGGGCGCCCGAACGTGAGGCGAGTGCCTGGGCCGCGCGCAGCGCGCCGTAGGTGTCGCTGCCGCGGGCCGGGTTGATCCGGCCCAGCTGGTCGAGCACTTCCAGGTAGCAGTCGATGAACTCGGCCTCGGCGCGCGTCAGTGCGGGCAGCGGTGGGAGGTGGGGTGGCTGCATCGGCGGTTCACCTCGCGCTGTTCGGCGGGAGCGACGTCTTGCGGTTCTCCAGGACGTGGTCCACCAGCCCGTACGCCTTGGCTCCGGCGGCGTCGAGGATGAGGTCGCGCTCGAAGTCGGCGGCGATCCGCTCGGCGCTGCGGCCGGTGTGGCGGGCCAGCATGCGGGTGAGCAGCTCACGGACGCGGACCAGTTCCCGTGCCTCGATCTCCAGATCGGACGGTTGGCCCTGAACCGGCTCCGGGAGCTCGGGCTGCTGGACGACGACCCTGGCCCCGGGCAGGGCATGCCGTCGGCCGGGAGCGCCCGCGGCGAGCAGGACCGCCGCGCTGGAACCGGCCTGGCCGAGACAGAACGTCTCCACCTCGCAGGTGAGGTAGTCCATCGTGTCGTAGATGGCGGACATGGCGCCGAACGAGCCGCCGGGGGAGTTGATGTAGAGGGAGATCGGCCGCTCGGGCGCGGCGTGCTCCAGATACATGAACTGCGCGATCAGGTCGTTGGCGGCGGTGTCGTCGACCGGGGTGCCGAGGAAGACGATGCGCTCGGCGAGCAGCTTGGAGTACGGGTCGAGGGTGCGGGTCCCGTCGGTCGTGCGCTCGGTGAACTCGGGCAGGACGTAACGGGCGGCAGGGCGGAACATGGCTGGCCTCTCCTCCGGTGTCTGTACGCGCCTGCGGGAGCATCTGTAAAAAATGTACAGGACGTACAGAAGGTTATGATGGGGACTATGGCCTACGAGATTCCGGTGACGCAAGCGCGAGCTGAACTCGCCGAACTGATCAACCGCGTCGTCTACGGCGGCGAGCGGGTCGTGGTGACGCGGCACGGAAAGCCGCTCGTGGCGCTCGTCTCGGCCGCTGACCTGGAGCGACTGGAGAACGACGCGGCTGTCGCGGAGGAGCAGGTGATCAGCTCGGTCTCCTCGATCGGCCCCGCGGTGTCCGCTCCGGGCGAACGGCGGCGCTTCGGCATCGCGGCGGAACACCGGGGGCAGCGCGACGGGGGCAACTGACCGCCTCCGCACGCAAAAGCCGTGCACCCCCGTCCGCTACGCCGGGGTGCACGGCGGCTGCGACGGTGGGACTCGGCCCACCAGGGCCGGCTCCGGCGTGCCGGGTGCCGGGATCGCCGCCGGTGTTCGGCGTCGGCCTCCGGCGAGAACGGCGGTCGGTCCCAGGGCCACCCGGACGGTGAGGGGCAGTGCGGCGGCGCCGTCGAAGAAGCCGACCGACCGCAGCAGTGATCCGCTCGCGCCGAGCGCGCTGCCGCGCGGATCCCGGGCGGGCCCGGCCACGACATCCGTGACCGGCATCTGACTGCCCGTCGGGGCCTGTGCGGTGACGGCGTCGCGCAGCAACTGGGCGACCACCGGGCTCGCCGCGGACGCGGTCAGCAGGTGCGGGCCCTCGGGCGCGATCACGACCGCGCCGTATACGACCCGGTTTTCGACGGCGGTACGGGCCGCGGCCTCGCCGCCGTAACGGTGCACCCCGAAGGCGTCGCCGTGCCGCGCGAACTGTTGCTGGAGCCGGTCGGCGGCGGGTGCGGAGCCCGCGGTGCGGACGGGCAGGTGGCGCGGCGCGATCAGGGCGGCGGGCCGGACGAAGGCCCGGAGTGCGATGGTCACCACGACCGGGATCAGGAGGACGACCGCCACCGTGCGGCGGTTCGGCGTGGCGGGCATGGGGCCGGCAAGGACGATCTGATCGTGGCCATCCCCGGGGAGGCGGTCGGCGGTGTCCGGCGGGCGTTCGAGGAGGCTGCCCGGGTCGGCCCGCCACCCAACCCGATGTACTGATCGGCCGGGTGACGCGCACGCTGTTCTGCGGCGACGACCGGGGAACGGGCCGGCAGGCCTACGCAGGGCTGATCGTGCAGGTGTGGTCCGAGACGCTGCGCAGCGAGGTCGGCCGCCATGCTCAGCGAGGCGTACGGCGGTCTGCGGCCGGCCCGGTCGGAGCCGGTCGAGGTGTACCGCGACACCGGTATGCTCGCCGCCGATGTGCCGTCCGACGACGTGGCCCGCACACTGATCGCCACCGCCCAGGGGCTCATTGCAACTGGCGATGTTCGGGGACGCCGCGCCCGAGGTGCTGGAGGACGGCCTGCGCGGGCCGATGTCCATGGATCTGCAAAAGATCAGTTAACGCGCCGGAAAAACTTGCGCCCTAACCTGCAATACCTCGCCGTGAGACAGCGGTTCCGCGTTCAACATTCTGTTGAGCGCGGTTAGTGTCTCGCTGCGCCCAGAACCGGACCGGGCGAAAGACTGTGAGGTGGACGCGTTGCAACTGACCCCGCATGAGCAGGAACGACTGCTCATTCATGTGGCTGCCGATGTGGCGGAGAAGCGCCGGGCACGTGGACTGCGACTCAACCACCCCGAGGCGGTCGCGCTGATCACTGCGCATCTGCTGGAGGGTGCCCGCGACGGCCGTACGGTCGCGGAGCTGATGGCGTCCGGGCGGAAGGTGCTCACCCGCGACGACGTCATGGACGGGATCCCCGAGATGGTCCACGACGTCCAGGTCGAGGCCACCTTCCCGGACGGCACCAAGCTCGTCACCGTCCATGACCCGATCGTCTGACGGGGCGCCGCTGTGATACCCGGAGAGATCCTGTACGCGGACGGGCCCGTGCCGCTCAACGTGGGCCGAGCCGTCACCCGCCTCACCGTCCTCAACGCCGCCGACCGGCCCGTCCAGGTCGGCTCTCACTACCACTTCGCCGAGGCCAACCCGGGTCTGGACTTCGACCGTTCGGCCGCGCACGGTCTGCGGCTGAACATCGCCGCCGGAACCGCTGTCCGCTTCGAGCCCGGCATCCCCGTCGACATCGAACTCGTGCCCCTCGCCGGACGGCGCATCGTCCCGGGCCTGCGCGGCGAAACCGGAGGTGTACTCGATGGCTGAGCTCAACCGTGCCGTGTACGCGGATCTGTTCGGGCCCACCACCGGCGACCGCATCCGGCTCGCCGACACCGATCTGCTCGTCGAGGTCGAGGAGGACCGTTCCGGCGGTCCCGGACTCGCGGGCGACGAAGCGGTGTTCGGCGGCGGCAAGGTGATCCGCGAGTCGATGGGCCAGGCGCGCACCACCCGCGCCGAAGGAGCCCCCGACACCGTCATCACCGGCGCCGTCATCATCGACCACTGGGGCATCGTCAAGGCGGACATCGGCATCCGCGACGGCCGGATCACCGGGATCGGCAAGGCCGGCAACCCGGACACGATGGACGGGGTCCACCCCGACCTCGTCATCGGTCCCGAAACCGAAATCATCGCCGGCAACGGCAAGTTCGTGACGGCCGGCGCCATCGATGCCCATGTCCACTTCATCTCGCCGACCATCGTCGACCAGGCGCTCTCCGCCGGTGTCACCACGCTCGTCGGCGGCGGCACCGGACCGGCCGAGGGCACGAAGGCGACCACGGTCACTCCGGGCGCCTGGCACCTGGCCCGGATGTTCGAGTCGCTGGAGACCCACCCCGTCAACATCGGGCTGCTCGGCAAGGGCAACACCATGTCCGGCGACGCCATGTGGGCTCAACTGCGCGGCGGCGCACTCGGATTCAAGATCCATGAGGACTGGGGGGCCACTCCGGCCGTCATCGACGCCTGCCTGAAGGTGTGCGAGGAGAGCGGCGCGCAGCTCGCCATCCACACGGACACCCTCAATGAGGCCGGATTCGTCGCCGACACCCTCGCCGCGATCGCCGGGCGCTCCATTCACGCGTACCACACCGAAGGCGCCGGCGGCGGGCATGCCCCGGACATCATCACTGTGGTCTCCGAGCCGTACGTCCTGCCGAGCTCCACCAATCCGACCCGGCCGCACACCGTCAACACCATCGAGGAACACCTCGACATGCTGATGGTCTGCCACCATCTCAACCCCGCCGTGCCGGAGGACCTGGCGTTCGCCGAATCGCGGATCCGGCCGTCCACCATCGCGGCCGAGGACATCCTCCACGACCTCGGGGCGATCTCGATCATTTCCTCCGACGCCCAGGCGATGGGCCGCGTGGGCGAGGTCGTCCTGCGCACCTGGCAGACCGCCCATGTGATGAAGAAGCGCCGTGGCCCGCTGCCCGGCGACGGTCGGGCCGACAACCACCGGGTCCGTCGCTATGTCGCCAAATACACCATCAATCCGGCTGTCGCTCAGGGCCTCGACCAGGAGATCGGCTCCGTCGAGACCGGCAAACTCGCCGACCTGGTGCTCTGGGAGCCGGCGTTCTTCGGCGTCAAACCTCAGACCGTCATCAAGGGCGGACAGATCGCGTACGCGCAGATGGGCGACGCCAACGCATCCATCCCCACCCCGCAGCCGGTCATGCCCAGGCCCATGTTCGGCGCACTCGGCCGCGCGCCCGCCGCGAACTCGTTCAACTTCGTCGCGAGCGCGGCCATCGAGGACGGGCTGCCCGAACGCCTCGGACTCGGCAAGAGGTTCGTACCGATCACCAGTACCCGTGGCGTGACCAAGGCGGACATGCGGGAGAACGATGCCGTGCCGCATGTCCATGTCGACCCGGACAGCTTCGCCGTGACCATCGACGGCGAGCCGGTCGAACCCTCGCCCGCCGCCGAACTCCCCATGGCCCAACGCTATTTCCTCTTCTGAGACAGGGCATGTGATGAGCCGCGCAGCTCTGCTGGTCCTCGCCGACGGCCGGTTCCCCGCCGGTGGCCACGCCCACTCGGGTGGCGCCGAACCGGCTGTCGAGGCGGGACGCATCCGTAACGCCGAGGACCTGGCCGCCTTCTGCCGGGGCCGCCTGCACACCACCGGACTCACCTCCGCGGCAATCGCCGCGGCGGCCGCCCACGGCCTCGACCCGCTCGCCCTCGACGAGGCCGCCGACGCGCGCACCCCGTCGCCCGCCCTGCGGGCGGTCGCGCGCAAGCTCGGCCGCCAGCTGATGCGGGCCGCCCGCGCCACCTGGCCCAGCCCCGAACTCGCCGCGCTGGCACAGGCCCGTCCGCGCGGCGCCCACCAGCCCGTGGTGCTCGGCCTCACCGCACGTGCGGCGGGGCTCGGGCCCGAGGACGCGGCGCACTGCGTGGCGTACGAGACGGTCAGCGGACCGGCCACCGCGGTGGTCCGGCTGCTCTCCCTGAACCCCTTCGAGGCCACCGCTGTCCTCGCCCGCCTGGCACCCGAACTCGACCGGGTCGCCGAACAGGCCGCCGCCGCGGCACGGAGCGGCATCGACGCGCTGCCCGCGGCATCGGCGCCGCTGCTCGACATCACCGCGGAGTCCCACGCCGCTTGGCCGGTCCGCCTGTTCGCCTCGTAGAACCACACGCACCACACCCCATCAGGAGCCGCACCCCATGCATCTCGACCACTCCCACGACGGCCCGGCCGCGCTGAGCGCCGATGCCGCACGCCCGGACGGCACCCGTCGCGCCCTGCGCATCGGGCTCGGCGGGCCGGTCGGATCCGGCAAGACGGCGACGGTCGCCGCACTCTGCCGCGTACTGCGTGACCAGCTGTCCATCGCCGTCGTCACCAACGACATCTACACCCGCGAGGACGCCGAGTTCCTGCTTCGCAACGCCGTGCTCCCGCCCGAGCGCATCCAGGCCGTCGAGACCGGTGCCTGCCCGCACACCGCCATCCGTGACGACATCTCCGCCAACCTCGAAGCCGTCGAGGACCTGGAGGACCGCGTCGGACCTCTCGATCTGATCCTCGTCGAGTCGGGCGGCGACAATCTCACCGCCACCTTCTCCAAGGGCCTCGTCGACGCCCAGATCTTCGTCATCGACGTGGCGGGCGGCGACGACATCCCGCGCAAGGGCGGCCCCGGCGTCACCACCTCCGACCTCCTCGTGATCAACAAGACCGACCTCGCCCCGTACGTCGGCTCCGATCTGGACCGGATGGCCCACGATGCCGCACGGCAGCGCGGCGCACTGCCCGTGGCCTTCACCTCTCTCACCTCCGGCGAAGGGGTCGGACCCGTGGCGGCCTGGGTGCGCGCACAGCTCGCCGCCTGGACCGCATGAGCGTCCAGGCGGCCGCCCGGATCACCGCCGTCCTCGACGGCCGCGGCGCCACGGCCCTTCCCGTGCTGGAGAGCGACGGGCCGCTCGCCCTGCGCCGGACCAGGGCCACCACCACCCCGTACGCCCGCGTCACCGTCGTCGGCGCGATGAGCGCACCGCTGGGCGGCGACCGGCTCTCCATCACTGCGCGAGTCGAGGAGGGCGCCCGGCTCACGGTGGACTCCGCCGCGGCCACCGTCGCGCTGCCAGGACCCGGTCGGATACCCCAACCCGCCTCGTACGACCTCGCGTTGACCGTGGGGGAGCGGGCAGTGCTCAACTGGCTGCCGGAGCAGCTCATTTCCGCGTCCGGCAGCGAGCTGCACATGACCACCCGCGTCGAACTCGCCGCCACGGCACGACTGGTGCTGCGTGAGGAGCAGGTCCTCGGTCGGCACGGCGAGTCCACCGGTACCCTCGGCGCCCGCCTCACCGTCCACCGCGCCGGTCGTCCGCTGCTCGACCAGGAGGTGGCGTACGGTCCCGGGGCGCCCGGCGGCTGGGACGGCGGGGCCGTACTCGGCGGCCATCGCGCGGTCGGTCAACTCCTGGTCGTGGACCCGGGATTCGAGGACAAAAGCCCCGAGACCCGGCTGCTGGGGCCGACCGCCGTACTCACCCGTCTCGCCGGCCCCGCGGTGCTGGTGACCGCGGTGGCCCCCGATGCTCGACTGCTGCGTACCGTCCTGGACGGCGCCCTGGGTGAGCTGCCGGACGCCTGACGAGGGTGAGCACCGCTCAGCGGGACACGGATCTCCGGTTATCGATTCGGTAAAGAAGTGCGTGTACAGCCTGTTCCCAGGAACCCCACAGGCGACAGGATCCGCGGGAGGACCCGATGTGAACTGCGTCGCCTTCTGCGGCGCTTCAGACAATGGGGGAGGTTCCACTTGAGACGCACAGCAGTGCTCGGCTCGGCCGGCACTCTGATCGCGGGCACGCTCATGGTCGGCGCGATAACCGCACCGACGGCCACAGCCGACGGCCGCCACCACAGCGGTTCGGAGGCGCGCGGCGTTCAGGTCGCCGCCGCACGGGCGGCCCACGCCGGCATCGACTGGAAGGACTGCCCGGCCGACTGGGCCCTGGCCACGCCCATCCAGTGCGGCTGGGTGACCGTACCGCTCGACTACGCCAAGCCCGACGGCAAGCAGATCAAGCTCGCGGTCGACCGGCACGTCAGTACCGGTACGAAGGAGGAGCGGCAGGGTGCGCTGCTCTACAACCCGGGCGGCCCCGGTGGTTCCGGGCTGCGTTTCCCCACCCGGATCACCAATAAGAACCCGCTGTGGACGAAGGCAGCGAAGGCGTACGACTTCGTCGGCTTCGACCCCCGCGGTGTCGGTCACTCGGCGCCGATCTCCTGCGTCGACCCGCAGGAGTTCGTGAAGGCCCCGAAGGCCGACCCGGTACCCGACAGCGAGGCCGACAAGCGTGCCCAGCGCAAGCTCGCCGCCGAGTACGCGGACGGCTGTGCCGAACGCAGCGGCGACATGCTGCCGCACATGACCACGCCGAACACCGCACGTGACCTGGATGTCATCCGCGCCGCGCTCGGTGAGAAGAAGCTCAACTTCCTGGGCGTCTCCTACGGCACCTACCTCGGGGCGGTCTACGGCACGCTGTTCCCGGACCACATCCGGCGCATGATTGTCGACAGCGTGGTCAATCCGGCGAAGGACAACATCTGGTACGAGGCCAACCTCAACCAGGACATCGCCTTCCAGAAGCGCTGGGACGACTGGAAGGCATGGGTCGCCCAGAACGACGCGGCCTTCCACATCGGCACCACCCCTGCCCAGGTGGAGCAGGAGTGGCTGAAGCTGCGTGCCTCGGCCAAGAAGAACCCGATCGGTGGGGTCGTCGGACCCGCCGAGCTCATCGGCTTCTTCCAGAACGCGCCGTACTACGACTCCACCTGGGCGCTCGTCGCCCGGACCTGGAGCAACTACCGGGCCGGCGACACCCAGGCGCTGGTCGACGCCGCGGGCCCCGACATGTCGGACCTCGCGGGGAACGCCTCCTCCGAGAACGGCAACGCCGTGTATACGGCCGTCGAGTGTGCGGACGCCAAGTGGCCCACCAACTGGCAGAAGTGGGACCGCGACAACACCCGGCTGCACAAGGACTACCCGTTCATGACCTGGGCGAACGCCTGGATGAACCTGCCCTGTGCGACCTGGTCGGCCAAGCAGCAGACCCCGCTGGAGGTCAAGACCGGCAAGGGTCTGCCGCCGGTGCTGATCGTGCAGTCCACGCGTGACGCCGCCACCCCGTACGAGGGCGCCGTCGAGCTGCACAAGCGGTTCAAGGGTTCGCGTCTGATCACCGAGAAGGACGCCGGTTCGCACGGCGTCACGGGCCTGGTCAACCCCTGCATCAACGAGCGGGTGGACACCTACCTGCTCACCGGGCAGACCGACGGGCAGGACGTGACGTGCACCCCGCACGCCACGCCGAAGCCGTAGGCGACTGAGTGACGGGACGGGCGGCCGGAGAACCACCGGCCGCCCGTCCTGCCGTACGAGGACCGTTCACACCCCCCGGTCGTACCGCTCCAGCCAGGCGTCCTCCGCCGAGTAGTCGAAGAGGACCTCGCCGTACGCCCGCAGCATCGCCGGGAAGGCGTCCCGCCAGTCCCGTCCGTCCAGCCGCGCGGCGAGCCACTCCACGGTCTCCGGCAGCGACTCCGCATAGCCGGTGACCGGCCGGTAGCCGAGTTCCTTCTCGGCGGCCGTCATGTCGTACACGATGGGATGGGCGCTGCTCCACGGCGTCTCGCCCACGTGCCCCGCGGGAGGCGGTCCGTCCACCAGCACCGTCTCCGCCTCCAGACCCAGCACCCCGTCGATCGCCGACGCGATCTCCGCGACCGTGGGCGCCGTCGGATCGCCCGCGTTGAGCACCCGCGATCCGGGCCGCAGGGCGGCGAGCCTGATCAGCTCGGCGATGTTGGACACATGGACCGGATGGAACCGGCTCGCACCGTTGTGCGCGAGCACCCGGCGCCTGCGGCCGTCCAGGAGCCGTTTCACGAAGTACAGTTCGCGCGGGGAGCGGCAGTACGGGCCATGGATCGCACCGGCCCGCAACAGCGTCACCGGCAGGGCGTCACCCGCCGCCAGCAGATCCCGCTCCAGCCGGATCTTCCGGGTCCCGTACGTGGCAGCGCCGGGTGCCACCGTGGCCTGCGTCTCCGGGATCGGCATCGGGTACTGCGGCGCGCCGTCGGGCTCGCCCTGCGTGTCGAAACTGCGACCGCGGTCGTCCTCGTACACCGCGCCGCTGGAGATGACGACGGCCGA
Organism: Streptomyces sp. NPDC057486; assembly: GCF_042802415.1. NCBI lineage: Bacteria > Bacillati > Actinomycetota > Actinomycetes > Kitasatosporales > Streptomycetaceae > Streptomyces > Streptomyces sp. NPDC057486. Next base: position 81,683 of record NZ_JBHVEE010000031.1, read on the forward strand.
ACCGATCCGGTCGGCGAGCCCGGTCAGTTGCCGGGCGTGCTGCTCGCCGTACGCCACCATGTCGACCAGCACGTCGCACCCGTCGCCCAGCGCCGCGGCAAGTGCCCCCTGCTCGTCGCGGTCGAGGGCGACGGCCCGTACCTCATCGGCCCATCGCTCGTCCCGGCCGCCCGCGCGCGAGGCCGCCGTCACCTTCCAGCCGTCCTCGGCGAGTGCCCGCACGGCCACCCGCCCGATCTGTCCCGTTGCTCCGAGAACCCATGCGTGTCCCTTGCTCATGAGCTGCACGCTAGGCGGCGGCCGGCCCGTCGGACCATGGGAGTTCGCCCCTCGCGGATTCGCCGTCAGCGTCGCCGTTTCGGGAACTTCTTCGCCTGCTCGGCCTGTTCGGCCTTCACCTTGGCCGCGTACTCGTCGACGTACTCCTGACCGGAGAGCCCGAGGATCGCGTACATGATCTCGTCGGTGACCGCCCTGATCGCCGCCTTCTGGTCCTCCATGCCGGCGAAGCGGGAGAAGTCCAGCGGCTCACCGAAGCGGATGGTGACCTGTTTGATGCGCGGCACGACCCTGCCGGGAGGCTGGATCTCGAACGTACCGACCATCGCGCACGGCACGACGGGCACCCGCGCCTTGAGCGCCATCACCGCGACACCGACCTTGCCCTTGTAGAGCCGGCCGTCGTGCGAGCGGGTGCCCTCCGGGTAGATCCCGAGCAGCTCGCCCTTGCTCAGCACCCCGAGCCCTTCACGGATCGCAGCCTGTCCCGCGTCCTTCCCGGACCGGTCCACCGGAATCTGCCCGGCGCTCCGGAAGAACGCGGCAGTCAGCCTCCCCTTCAGACCCGGGCCGGTGAAGTACTCCGCCTTGGCGAGGAAGGTGATGCGCCGTTTGATGATCGCGGGCATCAGGAAATGGTCGGAGAACGACAGATGGTTGCCGGCGACGATGGCCGCACCGTCCTCCGGGATGTGCTCCAGTCCCTCGATCCTGGGCCGGAACAGCAGGCGCAGCAATGGCCCCAGAATGACGTATTTGAGCACGTAGTAGAACACCGGATTGGCTCCTCGCTCCGCCCGACCCGCCCCGGGGCCGTGTTCTGCCAGGTCAGTGGATGGTTCGGGGCGGTCAGTGTAAGTGCAGGTGTCGTCCTGTGTAACCATCGCCGGTCGGACCCGCGTCCACCGCCTGCCGGATTCGGACCGACCGGAAAGTGCAAGCCTCGCCGCAACTCCGTCGATGGCTGGGAAGCCGACGTGGTGAACCGACGGTTCGCCGCGGCCGAGCATCCCCGCCCCGTTCGGAACGTGGCGCTGGGCGCCGACGGACGGATCGTCGCCTCCGCCGAGACCGGCGCGGACTGGCGCACCTGGCTGCCCAAGGGGCGGGCCGAGACCACCGACGACCATGCGGAACCGGTGCCGTCGACCGTGCGCGCCACGCTGGAAGTGGCTCGCGGCGCCCAGGGCACATACCGGATCGGACTCGCCCTGCCCGACCCCCGCTTCGAGGGGGCGGCCTGCGCGGTGCGCTGCGCGAACGCCACGACGCGGTGGGTGAACGGAGTGAACGTGCCGGCCGAAGTCCCGATCGGCCGCTGAACCTCTCGGTCGTCGGGTGGCCCAGGGCCCGTCCGGGC